>NZ_RZTI01000106.1:4665-21190 GCF_003997275.1 Mesorhizobium sp. M6A.T.Ce.TU.002.03.1.1 | reverse complement strand
CAATATGCCCACCCGAGGGGCAATCCGCCCTATGGATCATCTTGGCACAGGGTTCTAAACAAGGTTTCAAAAAACCCGGTGAACGAATTCCTTAGGATTTGACCGGCTTCTCATTCCCCTTTTGAATCTTCGAGTCTGGCCGCTTGAGTCTTGCAATCTGGAAAGTATCGGCAATGCGCATGGTTTTTGGTCGGCAGCTTGCGGCGGCGTCGTCGTCCGGTCAGGGTGCGGCGGAGCTTGGCGATCTGCCGGAATGGAATCTCGGCGATCTCTATTCGCGTATGGAAGCCCCCGAGCTGAAGCGCGACATCGCCAAGGCGGCAGCCGATGCCATCAACTTCGAGAGCCGCTGGAAGGGCACGCTCGCCGCAGAGGCGGAACGCGGCGACGGTGGCAGGCTGGGCGAGGCGCTTGCCGCCTATGAGGCGCTGGAGGAACTGATCGGCCGGATCGTCTCCTATGCCGGGCTGATCTATGCCGGCAACACCGCGGATCCGCAGCGCGCCAAGCTCTATGGCGACATTCAGGAGAAGATGACCGACGCCAGCGCGCATCTTCTGTTTTTCGCGCTCGAACTGAACCTCATCGACGATGCCGCGATCGAGACGGCACTTGCTGCCGATCCCGCCTTCGCTCACTACCGGCCGTGGGTGCTCGATCTGCGCATGGACAAACCCTACCAGCTCGAGGATCGGGTCGAGCAACTTTTCCACGAGAAGTCGATTACCGGACGCGGCGCCTGGAACCGCCTGTTCGACGAGACCATGACCGATCTGCGCTTCGACATCGATGGCGAGGAACTGACGCGGGAGCCGGCGCTGAACCGCCTCCAGCACGCCGATGGCGAGGTGCGCCGCCGAGCCTCTGAAGCGCTGGCCGCAACCTTCCGCAAGAATCTGCGCACGTTCACGCTGGTCACCAACACGCTGGCCAAGGACAAGGAGATTTCCGACCGCTGGCGTGGCTTCGAGGACATCGCCGATTCGCGCCATCTCGCCAACCGCGTCGAGCGCAGCGTGGTGGACGCGCTGGCCTCTGCCGTTCGCGACGCTTATCCGCGCCTGTCGCACCGCTACTATGCGATGAAGGCGCGCTGGCTCGGCATGGACGTGATGAACCACTGGGACCGCAATGCGCCGTTGCCGGACACCCCGCAAGCGGTCATCGGTTGGGACGAGGCCAAGAACACGGTGCTTTCCGCCTATCAGCGCTTTTCACCTGAGATGGCGGAGATCGCCCGGGTTTTCTTCGACCGCAACTGGATCGACGCGCCGGTCAGGCCGGGCAAGTCGCCGGGCGCCTTCGCGCATCCGACCGTGCCGTCGGCGCATCCCTATGTTCTGCTCAACTACATGGGCAAGCCGCGCGACGTGATGACGCTGGCGCATGAGCTTGGCCATGGCGTGCACCAGGTGCTGGCCGCAGGCCAGGGCGCGCTGATGGCTTCGACGCCGCTGACGCTGGCCGAGACGGCATCCGTCTTCGGCGAGATGCTGACCTTCCGCTCGCTGCTCGACCAGACCACGGACAAGCGCGAGCGCAAGGCCATGCTCGCCCAGAAGGTCGAGGACATGATCAACACGGTCGTTCGCCAGATCGCTTTCTACGAATTCGAACGCAAGGTGCATGCCGAGCGCAAGAACGGCGAATTGACATCCGACAGGCTCGGCCAGTTCTGGTTGGAAGTGCAGGCGGAAAGCCTCGGGCCGGCGATCAAGCTGCGCGAGGGTTACGAGGTGTTCTGGACCTACATCCCGCACTTCATCCATTCGCCCTTCTACGTCTACGCTTATGCTTTCGGCGACTGCCTGGTGAATTCGCTCTATGCGGTCTATCAGAATGCAGAGCGTGGCTTTCAGGAGAAATATTTTACCATGCTGCGCGCCGGCGGCACCAAGCATCATTCCGAGCTCCTTGCGCCCTTCGGCCTTGACGCCACCGACCCTGCCTTCTGGCAGATCGGACTTGGCGTGATCGGCGGCCTGATCGACGAGCTCGAAGCTTTGGACAATTGATACACAGCGCTGAACATCCGGGGCCGGCAGAACAGTTTAGCCGCAATGCATATTCGGGCCGTTCTATTCTTGCCCTAAATATATGTTCTTAAA
The DNA here is from genome assembly GCF_003997275.1 of Mesorhizobium sp. M6A.T.Ce.TU.002.03.1.1. Lineage (NCBI taxonomy): Bacteria > Pseudomonadati > Pseudomonadota > Alphaproteobacteria > Hyphomicrobiales > Phyllobacteriaceae > Mesorhizobium > Mesorhizobium sp. M6A.T.Ce.TU.002.03.1.1. The sequence goes on along the minus strand of NZ_RZTI01000106.1, from coordinate 19,082 downwards.
TAACTCTCCGTGAAATTTTCCGTTAGCTTTCCGGAAGCTGTATGATAGCGTCCCGCCTCAAGCTCAGTCGGGCGCGGGGCTCAGGCCAGGAAAAAATCTCCGGCCGGTCATGGCGCTTCGGCGAATGCGACAGCGGCCGTTGGCCATGGCAGGAAAAGCCGGTCGCCGACAGCTCGATTTAAGCCGGCTGTTCCGCGAACAGCGGAGCCACCATCGAATGGTCCTTGTGCCAAGGTCACCACTCCAGGCCACGGCAGACGGATCGGACTGGAGAGAGAGACAATGGGCACTTTTTTCTACATGCTCCTGGCGTTCTTGGTAGGTGTGTTGGTTGGCTGGTTCATCTGGGGACGCCTGCGTGGCGAGCTCGACAGCCTGCGCGGTGACATGGACCGCACGCGCAGCGAGCGCGACAGGCTGCGCGCCGATGCCGACCGCCTGACCGGTGAGCTGGATGTATGCCGTGGCGCCCGCGCCGACCTGGAGCGCCAGTCGGCCGAGGCACAAGGCGCCAAGACCGGCGCGACAAAGGCAGCAATCCCGGCACCGTCGGCATTGATGTCGACGTCGGCGCCGGCAAAGACCGCGCCGGCCAAATCGACGCCGGCAAAGACCTCGTCCAAGAAACCGGCGGCCGCCAAGGCGGCAGCCGCGCCAGCGGCAAGTGCGTCGAAAGCGGCCGTGTCGAAAACGAGCGCCACAGCCAACAAGGCTGCGCCGGCGGCAAAGAAAGTCACCGCAGGCAAGGCAACAGCGCCAGCGGGCAAGCCCGACAGTCTGCGTCGCTTGATCGGCATCGGCCCGGTCAACGAGCGGAAGCTGCACGGCCTTGGGGTCAGGACCTACGCTCAGATCGCCGCCTGGACGGCGGCGGATATCAAGCGGATCGAAGACGTTCTCCAGTTCGACGGCCGCATCGAGCGTGAGCGCTGGATCGAGCAGGCAAAGCTGCTTGCCGCCGGCGACGAGAAAGAATTCGCGCGCCGCTTCCCAACCGCGGGGACCACGAGCAACACCTGAATTGCCTGCCGGCATCGAGCACATAACAAACTGGCGGCGCCCTCGAGGTGCCGCCGGTTTGCTTTTGCACCAACGCTGCCTTTGCGTCTTGAGACGCCGCTCTCTCGATTGCGCGCGATCGAGCCCCCATATAGAGCGATAGCTTGCGTTATCGATCGCAGCATCCGAGTCCCATGTCCCTGCCCTCTGCAATTTTCCGGAATGACGAGCGCGCGCATCAGCTCGTTTTCGACCGTCCGTCCGGCATCGTCGTAGCGCATGAGGCGGAGGATTTCCTGCCGGCGCTGGAAATTGCGCAGGCCGCGCATGACGCCGGCAAATGGCTGGCCGGATATTTCTCCTACGAGGCCGGCTACCTGCTCGAGCCGAAGCTCGTTCCACTGCTGCCTGGTGGACGCCGCGCCCCGCTTGTCTGCCTGGGGATCTTCGACGCGCCTGTCGAACAGACGGTCGTGCGCAGCCACGCGCCGGCGACCAACGGTCCGATCTTTGACGCAAGGGCTGCCTGGTCTTCAGAAGATTACGCAAAACGCTTTGCGCGGCTACACAATCACATTCGCAAGGGTGATTGCTATCAGGGCAATCTGACCTTTCCGGTTCATGCGCAGTGGTCGGGCGACCCGCTGGCCGCCTTCGATGCGCTGACGGACCGCCAGCCGGTGAAATACGGCGCGCTGATCGCGCTCGGCGATCCGGTCGTTTTGTCGCGTTCGCCGGAACTGTTCTTCGAGATCGATGCCGAAGGCATGATCGAGACCCATCCGATGAAGGGCACCGCCCCGCGCGGCGCGACCAAGGCGGAAGACAAGCGGCTGAAGGCGTTCTTGCTCAATGACGAGAAGAACCAGGCTGAGAACCGGATGATCGTCGATCTGTTGCGCAACGACATCTCGCTGATCAGCGAGGTCGGCACGCTGGAGGTGCCGGAGCTTTTCCGCATTGAGAGCTACCCGACCGTCCACCAGATGGTGAGCCGCGTGCGGGCCAAGCTCTTGCCCGACCTCACCATCCGCCAGATCTTCGCTGCGCTGTTTCCATGCGGATCGATCACCGGCGCCCCAAAAATCCGTGCCATGGAAATCCTGCACGATCTGGAAGGCACGCCGCGCGACGTCTATTGCGGCGCCATCGGCTGGATCGCGCCCGGCGGCACGATGCGCTTTTCGGTAGCGATCCGCACCATATCGCTCTTTTCCAGTGGCGAGGCCGTCTACAATATCGGTGGCGGCGTCGTCTTCGATTCGACGGCCGAGGAGGAGTATCAGGAGTGCCTGCTGAAAGCGCGTTACGCGACGGGAACACCGCCGATTTCGACCTGATCGAAACCATGCGCTGGCAGCCGGGCCAGGGCTTCCTCCGTTTCGACCGCCATTTGGCACGCCTTTACAGCTCGGCAGCCGAACTGGGTTTTGCCTGCGATCCGCAGAAGGTCGGCGAGGTGCTCAGGAACGCCGTCGACCGGCCGGACATAGCCTTGCGCACACGGCTTGTCCTGTCGCGCAGCGGCAAGGTGACGGTCTCGGCGCTGCCTTATGAGCCGCATGCAGCCGACAAGGTGTGGAGACTGCAACTGGCGCGGGTGCGGCTCGATTCGAGCGACACGCTGCTGCGCCACAAGACGAGCCGCCGGGATACCTATCAGCGGGCGCGAGCCGAATATCTGATTAGCCGCGCCGACGAGGTGCTGCTGGCCAACGAGCGTGACGAAATCTGTGAGGGCACGATCACCAATCTCTTTGCCGATTTCGGCGGCGGAGTGCTGGCAACGCCGCGGCTCGATTGCGGCCTGCTGCCTGGCGTGTTGCGTGGCGAATTGCTGGATGAAGGTCGTGCCCGCGAAGCAATCTACACCTTGGATGACTTGAAATCGGCCAAGGCGCTGTTTGTCGGCAATTCGCTGCGCGGATTGATCCCGGCGCGGCTGGGCTGAAACGCAACCGATAAGGCACCGGACGACGCCGATGGCTGTGTCTCGATCATGGCTTTCCCTTGCGCGTCGGGGAAAATGCGTCCGGCCCGGGATAGAGTGGGCCGGACGCGCGGCAGCCGCTTGGGAGGAGCGACTATTCGCCTTCGTGGGTCTGACCGGAGCCGCCGACGGAAACGATGTTGAAGGGTTTGCCTTCGACAGCAATGTCACCGGTCTTCTCGAACGACGTCGCGTCAACGAGATGCAACACACCTTGCAAAGGATCCGTGACCACGATCCTGTCGCCGGCGACCGCGACACGCGGCCTCGGGTCGCTCCAGTGGCCATCCATCGAATAGGGATCGGTCAGCTTGAGTGAGTTTGCGATCTCCCCCTTCACCACGTCGATCTGGTGAAGCTGGCCGTCCTCGGTGAAGACGTAGGCGAACTTCGCACGAACGGGATCGACCGCGAAATGCACGCGGCGCGTTGGAAGGCCGATCAGCCGGAATGCGTCGCTCTCGAGTGTCGGATCGATCAGCACCACCTTGTCGGCACCGTAGTTGCCGAGGAAATATTGCAGGCCTCTGCCGCCGATCAGAGTTGTCGTTTTGCCGTCCGGCAGGCTGTCGGCATAGGGCAGATGGCGGATCGCCGGGGTGCCGTCGCGTTGGGTGACGACAAGCAGGCCGGTCGCACAGGCGAAAGCCAGGATATTGCCGGAAGATGCCTCCCCGTGAAGGTCGGGGCAGGCGTGGATGCCGCCGACCTGCGCGCCAGCTTTGTCAGCGACCCTGATGCCGACCGGGAGTTCGTCCGGCTTTTCCCTGTTCGGCTCCGACAGGAGGACATGGGAGCCATAGGCGACTGCGACGCCGTGCTGCGGCGCGTCCGTCTTCACTTCCCTGAAATCCGATTTGCCTTCCAGGACGGCTTTCTCGGAGATGATACGGGCGACACCTTCGCCGTCGAAAAAAACGGCGAAATCTCCGTCATGCTCGACGAAATGCGACGGCTTCTCGCCTACGATCTCGACGCCGGCAAGCTTCGGCGCTTCGACGTCGATGTCGCCGTGTTCGCCGTGGTCCTCGAAGGAAATGCCGCTCGCGATCCCGGTAACGACGCCGGCCGAGCCCTGCACGGCGAACACGGTCCGGCCGCTTTCGCTGCGATGGAGCGACGCCGGCCCTTTGATCTGGAACGTGTCGAGCTTTCCGCCATTGACCGCATCGATTACGGTCACCTTCGGATCCGCGTGGTCCGAGATAAAGAGGCGCCAGGCGGTTACCTCCTCGGCATGGGCAGCACTTGTTGATACAGACAGAAGCAGCGCGATGGCCGTGGCTGACGCCCAATTTGTGCTCACGATATTCTCCTTGATGTTATTACATAACCGATTGTGGTCAACGAAAAGGCGGATTGCTCCGCCTTTCCATCGTGGCGATCAGCTTGCGAGGATCGCGCCTTTGATCGTCGTGATGTTGTGCCGCATCATCTCGATATAGGTCGCGGCCGGGCCGTTCTCGCCCGACAGGGCGTCGGAGTAGAGTTCACCGCCGACTTTCAGGCCTGTCTCGCTGGCGATCTGCTCGATCAGGCGGGGATTGGTGACGTTTTCCACGAAGATTGCCGAAGCCTTGTCTTGCCTGATCTGTTTGATGAGGGCCGCGACGTCGGCGGCTGAGGCTTCAGATTCGGTGGAGAGGCCCTCCGGCGCGAGGAATTTTATGCCGTATTCGTGCTCAAAATACCCAAAGGCGTCGTGGGAGGTGATGATCGTGCGCTTGCCCTCGGGGATTTCGGCTACAGCAGCCTTGATCTCCTCTTCCAGCGCCTCGATCTGCTCGCCATATGATTCAGCATTGGCCCGATAGGTGTCACAGCCGGCTGCATCGGCGGCACAGAAGGCGTTGGCGATGTTCTTCACATAGACCTCAGCGTTATGCACGGATTGCCATGCATGGGGATCGGACTCGCCGTGATGGTGGTGCGGTTCCTCATGGCCCTCTTCCGCCTCCGCAGCGTGCCCTTCCTCGCCCTTGGCGGCGTTATCGTGATCATGGTGATGCTCTTCCTCGGTGTTGCGCAACACCTCGCCGCCTTTGGTCAATTCCACGATCGGCGCCTTCGTGGCGCTCGCCTCGACGAGACGCTGGAGGAAGCCCTCGAACTGGAGGCCGTTGACCAGCACCACGTCGGCCGAACCAACGGCGGCCGCGTCCGCCGGCTTCGGCTCGTAGACATGGGCGTCACCATTCGGACCGACCAGCGCGATGATGTCGACACGGTCGCCGCCGACATTCCTGGCGAAATCGGCGATGATCGAGAAACTCGCGACAACTTTGAGGTTCTCGGCCGCAGCCACCGACAGGGTGATTGGCAACGATGTTATGACGCCCACCAAGGCGGCAAGCTTCAGCGTCCTGGACATTCGATCAACTCCTTCTGTTCAAGCGGTTCTGTGGGAGACATGCCGGACGCACATGGCAGGCCGGACGATCCCGTCGAGGTGATGCATGGCGGGGGACCGTTGTAGCTCAGCGTCAGGTCTTGAAAGGTCACACAGCCACCATTCGATCCCGCTCTTGACGATCCGTTATGTTATGTTATCACGTTCGTCAACCGAAAACGTTATACTATAACAATTGGTCGCCATTGTGCTCGAAACTGCGTGGAACACGAAGGAACAACGGATGCCTGGACGTAATCAGCAGTTGGTTCTCGACGCGCTGACGCGCTCCGACAGACCGATGGGGGCCTACGAATTGCTTGGGCTCCTTCGCCAGGAAGGACTCCGCTCACCGCTACAGATCTATCGCGCCCTGGATCGGCTCATCGAGGAGGGCCTGATCCACCGGATCGAGAGCCTGAGCGCGTTCGCGCTTTGCGTCCATGGCGAATGCACCCATGGGCGCGCCGCCTTTGCTATCTGCGCGAATTGCGGGCGAGCAAGTGAAGTTCACGATCCGGCATTGGAGCGGGTGCTGCGCCGGATTGCCCGACGGCAGGGCTTCCGAACCAAGTCGGCCACGGTGGAGCTCTCGGGTCTATGCGAGTCTTGCGCGCATGGATGAGATGCCCGTCTTCGTGCTCACCGGTTTTCTCGGCGCCGGCAATGCTCGCCGCATCTTTCGCCGCGCAACTGCTGGCGCTCGACCTTGCCCAACTCGACTAGAAGGGCATGACCGACGAGCGTCACCGGCTGGTCGCTCGGCTCAAGGCGCTGGCGCTGTCCTAAATTGCGGCCAGGCCTAGCAGCAGGATCGCCGACATCGCGGTAAAGACCGTGACATTGACATCCCACCGCCAGCCTGCTGGTCCGAACGGCGGTCGGAATGGCAGGTAGCCGTTCTCGTCATAGAGCACGCCGCCATAGATCGGTCGTGAGAGCATGGCCACGAAGAACGCTCCATACATGGCGGCGCCCAATCCGCCGGCGAGATAGAGCCGCTCGGCTTCGAGTGGCCCTGCAATCCAGATAAGTCCCAGCGCAATCAGCGCGACCCCGGTGTAGCTCAGCACTTGCCAGACGACGTGAAACCGGGCGTGCGGAGTCCACAGCGGATTAGTGGCGTGTGTTGCGTTCAAGTCGGCTTTGATTGTCACCACACCGTAGCCCACCGTCGCAACGCTCAGAAGAATTCGGGCAAGCAGATGACTGTCGTAGGCAAGTTCCATCGCACTTTCCTCCTTCATTGGCGAAATCGATGACGGCACTTCAGCAGTTTGGCGTCCGGACTGCCCTCAACGGGAACCGACGGTACGTCGGGCCGCAGGCCGACGTCCACCTTGCCGGGCAGCGGCGCGGGTAGCGTCATGCCGGAACGGATTGAATGGCGCCTTGGGCACAGAAAAGCTGCCCATCGGCCAGACGTGCATAATTGTGGACGATCCCATTCTCGTGATCCTGCAGCTGCACAATGAAGTTGCCGCTTCGCTCCGTCCAGCTCATGAGCACGAGGTTCGGGCGTACGCTGGTCATGTCGATCTTGACCACCTCGTCAATTTCGGCCGCTCCGATCGACGCCTGCACATGCAATTCCTCAGGCGAGAAAAACGTCAGCCGAGGCACGAACGCGCCGAAAACGCAGTCGAAAGTCTTACCGATAAGCGAGGCTGGAAAAATATTGGTTTCTGCCATGACTCCCTCCACTGGCTTGGCCTTTGTGACCAAGGCTATTTGCAATCTACCGGTGCTTCAGTTGCAAAAAAATGCCATATATACCAATTTGGAGCGCTCCAAGAAAAACGATCTGCCTTTTCCACTTTCGAGTCAACAAAATTCTTGGAGCGCTCCAAATTATGGTCTAACTGAAAGGAAACGAGTGAACCGCCAATGCCAACCCTAGCCGATGTCGGCAAGGCTGCCGGAGTTTCCCGGGGGACTGTTTCCAACGTCTTCAACCGGCCAGAGCTGGTCAGGCCTGAATTGCGCGAGCGCGTCGAAGCGGCCGCGCGGGCGCTCGGGTTTGGCGGCCCCGACCCGAAAGGACGTTTGCTGCGGGACGGCAAGTTCAATGCCATCGGCTTCATGCCGCCTGGCGCCTACGCCATCGCCGAGGTGATGAGAAGCCCCTATGGCCGCGAGCTGGTGCTGGGCGCTTCGCTTGCCTGCGACGAGGCCGGAACGACGCTAAGCCTTGTGAACGGCACCGACAACACGCGCTTCGCCAGCATCCGCGAGGCCCTCGTTGACGGCTTCATCCTTGGTCACAGCGCGGATATCGGTCTCATAACATCGGCACAACGACGGCGCCTGCCCTTCGTCATTCTCGAAAGCGATGCAGGTCCCGACATCAATTCGATAAAGATCGACGGCAGAAGTGGCGCGGTTGCTGCCGTCCGGCATCTGACTGAGCTGGGGCACCGGCATTTTGGCATCTTATCCATACGGAGGACTCCGGGCCCTCCGATCGTCCACATGCCCGGACAGGCAAAGCGCCCGCTTCTGGCCGGCTTCCCGCTCGACGACGAAAGGCTCGACGGTTTCAAGCAGGGTTTGGCGGAGGCGAATTTGTCGATCGACGATGTCCCGATCATCGAGACGACGCCGGGCGATCCGTCTGTTGGAGCAGTGGTGTTCGACAATGTCCCGGAAGCCACCGCAATCCTGACCATGTCGGACTGGCAAGCGATCACAATACTCGACGAGGCGGTTCGGCGCGGCATAGAGGTGCCGGGCCATGTATCGGTCATTGGCTTCGATGGCACTGCTGAATCCGCACGCACCACGCCGCCGCTGACGACTATTGCGCACGACGTGATCGGAAAAGGCAGGCTCGCCGCCCGCATGGTTCTTGACAATGAACCACCCCGCCAAGTCGTTCTGCCTGTGGAACTGGTAGTTCGGGCGTCCACAGCCGCGCCGAGGGCAAAAATCCGCTGAACGGGCGCGCGCGTTGCTGGCGTGGTGCGCACGCCGCGGTTACGCAGCCACTGGCGAGACTGAAGCCTATCCTTGGCGACATTCGCTTATGGTCATCCAAGCGTGACGATCAGTATTTCGCCGTGCTGTGCAAGCGGCTTTGAACGTATGGGCGGATCGAACGGAAGTTACCGCATTTGTGCACGCCGCGAATGGAGCCCGATCCCGAAGGGACGCGTCCGTGCCAAGCGTGAGGCCTTAAGGTGCGGCAAGCCTAGTCCGTTTTTGGTGGCGCTTCGACCGCCCAATCGGGGTCTGCGGCGAAGGGATGGTCGATAAAAAAGGCCCAGGTGCCATCCGGCAGCTTCCGGTGCACCTCCATACCGTGATGATGCACTTCGATCGGCTTGCCATTTTGATCCACGCCTTTGATCAGCCATTGCGATCGCGTCATCGCGAAGTCGCCGGCAATCGTGGTGTGGTGTGTGACGACATCCATATGCGGGTTCATGCCGACGTAGGCGGCCATGGTTTCGCGAATGGCGTCGGCGCCGCGCGCGATCGTTGTGCCACCGTGGACCTGATCCACCTGAACGATTGATGCGGCAGGATGATACATCGCTATTGCTGCACTCACGTCGTGCGCATTGAAGGCGCGTGCCAGCCACAGATTGCAGAGTTCTGGCGAGGGAGCGCCCATGTCGATCTCCTTCCGTGGTTATGTGCTACAAGCTATATTTGTCTTCATGTTTTGCAAAAACACCCGGCAAGAATGAAAGCAGAGCTTGCAGTTTCCGCAAGAACGAGCGGACAGAGGCAATCGGCTTGATGAGGCATCCCGTTGGATTCCGGACTTGGAGGTCTGGCTGTGCTGACTCAAAGACTCTTTGAACTGTCGGACCTGCGCCTGATACGCGCCATCGGAGAGGCCGGCAGCCTGAGTGCGGCGGCCCGCCATTTGGGCGTTGACCACTCAACTGCTTTTCGACGGTTGGGCGCGATGGAAGGGCGTTTGGGAGCACATCTGTTCGAGCGTGCTCGTGATGGATACACGCTCACCCTGGCCGGCGAAATCGCCCTCATTACAGCCACCCGCGTCTTGGACGATCTGACCGATCTTGAGCGCCGCCTGGCTGGCCAGGATTTGCGGCCATCTGGAACAGTAAGGGTGACCACCGCCGACACTTTGGTCGAGCTGCTCGGTCCGATCTTTACCGTATTGGCCCAGGAACGACCGGAGATCATGATCGAACTCATTGTCGACAACTCGTTCTTCACGCTGTCGAAAAGAGACGCCGACATCGCAATCAGGCCGGTTAGCGCACCGCCCGACAACTTGGTCGGAAGGAAACTCGCCAAACTGGCGACTGCGCCATACGCTTCGCCAGCCTATCTGGCGCGGCGCCCCCTTGACGCACCCCTGCCGGACTTCGATTGGATAGGTTTTGAGGAGAGCCTTGCCCATCTCCAGTCGGCGAGATGGCTTAAGCAGAACGTCGCCGAGGATCGGATCGTCCACCGCGCAAATTCGCTCCTGGCCCTGCAGGCCGCCGCACATGCTGGCATGGGGGTCGCCGCGCTACCTTGCTACCTGGCAGATCAGGATCCCGACCTTAGGCGGGTGCGTGGACCTCTGGCGGACATGGAGGCGGCCTTGTGGCTGCTCACCCACCCGGACCTCAGGCGAGTGACCCGGATTCGTACGGTTCTCGACTTCCTGGCCAACCAGCTTGCTCGGCGCAAGACTTTGATCGAAGGACAAGCGCCAAGGGATTGAGCTTCCCGTGGGCGGGGCGTTTGCAGGAGCGGGCGAAATGCCACCCTAATGCAGTCCGGCGTGCGAAGATGAAGCTCCGGACTCCGCGAACATCCGTTCGACCTCATCACGGTTGCCCGGATAGGCTCCCCGCCATTGCGGCCTAACGGACGTCGGTTGCTGCGGAAGCGAGAAAAGCCGATCTTGAGCTTCGCCCATCCACGGTTTCGGCCTTAACCACGTCGCCAACGCAGCGTAGCCGCGGTTGGCGCTTTTCACTGGTTTATGACAATGATCTGTGGTTGTAGCGCGTGGCGGTCGGGCAAAAAAATGCTCCGCTTTGCGTCTGTTTGCCCGGCTTTTCAGCCTATCTGAGGGAGTAATCAATAAATGGCGAATGAAAACTGGCCCGTTTACGGCGAGATCACCGGCCCTGTCGTGATGATCGGCTTCGGCTCGATCGGACGGGGAACGCTGCCGCTGATCGAGCGCCATTTCAAGTTCGACAAGTCGCGCATGACGGTCATCGACCCACGCGATACCGACCGCAAGCTGCTCGACGAGCGCGGCATCACATTCATGCAGGATGCGGTGACAAGGAAAAACTACAAGAAGCTGCTGACGCCGCTGCTGACCAAAGATGGCGGCCAGGGCTTTTGCGTCAACCTGTCGGTCGACACCGGCTCAGTGGATTTGATGCGGCTCTGTCGCAAGCTGGGTGTGCTTTACATCGATACCGTCGTCGAGCCATGGCTCGGCTTCTATTTCGACGCCAAGGCCGACAATGCCAGCCGCAGCAATTACGCGCTGCGTGAATCCATGATCGAAGAAAAGCACGCGCACCCCGGCGGTGCGACCGCAATCTCCACCTGCGGCGCCAATCCCGGCATGGTCTCGTGGTTCGTCAAGCAGGCGCTGGTCAACCTCGCCACCGATCTTGGCCTCGAGTTCTCGGAGCCCGCGCAGCATGATCGCGAAGGCTGGGCGAGGCTGATGAAGAAGGCCGGCGTCAAGGGCATCCACATCGCCGAGCGCGACACCCAGCGCACCAAGAAGCCGAAGCCGATGGATGTGTTCTGGAACACCTGGTCGGTCGAAGGTTTCATCTCGGAAGGGTTGCAACCGGCAGAGCTCGGCTGGGGCACGCATGAGACGTGGATGCCGAAGAACGCCAAGAAGCACAAGCACGGCTCGAAGGCCGCGATCTTTCTGGAGCAGCCGGGCGCCAACACACGCGTGCGCAGTTGGTGCCCGACGCCTGGACCGCAATACGGCTTCCTGGTGACGCACAACGAGTCGATTTCGATCGCCGACTTCTTCACCCTGCGCGGTAAGAAGGGCAAGGTTCAATATCGCCCGACCTGCCACTACGCCTACCACCCCTGCAACGACGCCGTGCTGTCGCTGCACGAGATGTTCGGCGCCGCCGGCAAGGCGCAAGCCGTGCATCACGTGCTCGACGAAAATGAACTGGTCGACGGTGTCGACGAGCTCGGCGTGCTACTCTACGGCCACGATAAGAACGCCTATTGGTACGGCTCGCAACTGTCGCTGGCGGAAGCGCGCAAGCTGGCGCCTTATCAGAACGCCACGGGCATGCAGGTCACGTCTGCGGTGCTGGCGGGCATGGTCTGGGCGCTGGAAAATCCCGAGGCTGGCATCGTCGAGGCCGACGAGATGGACTACAGGCGCTGCCTGGAAGTGCAGTCCCCCTATCTCGGGCCGATCAAGGGCTACTACACCGACTGGACGCCGCTCGATAACCGCCCTGGTCTGTTTCCGGAAGACCTCGACAAAAACGACCCATGGCAATTCCGCAACATCCTCGTTCGATAGTGCAACATCCTCATTCGATAGCGATGCCTCACTACCTTGCAATCGCCTGGAAATCGGGCGATTGAAGGAAGGCGACCTAGCGCGACGTGCGTCCATTTGGGCGCAAAAAGTATGCTCTAGTGCTTTGAATGTGCGCATCGTGCGTTCCGAAAACCGGATCGATTTTCGGGCCGATGCGAGAGGAGAGGATCTTGATGATGACGATTGCGCGCAAACTGCTTTCGGCCGGCATTGTCGCGGCCGCTGCCGCCTTGGCGGCATGCACCACCGCCGGCCCGGGCGGGCCGCCATTGGCCGCACGGAGCCCGGTCGAAGGCTCATGGATCGATGCGCAAGGCACGGGCCTGTCGACCTTCGCCGGCGGTGGCTTCAACACCGTCGCGACCGACACCGGCCAGAAACTTGCCGACGGTAGCTACACGATGACCGGCGGCACTTCGGTCGAGATCAAAGGCACTTCGCTGATCCGCCAGACGCCCATCAGCTTCAACTGCTTGTTGATCTCCACCTCGCAGCTCAATTGCACCAGCGCGAGCGGGCAGAATTTTGTGCTGACGCGGCGCACCTGAGCCCACACTGAACTGCTTTTGCAAAGGACGGCGGCCTCAGGCCGCCGTCTTTTTTGCGCCGGCAAAGCTGACCCCGATTCTGCTTGCATCGGCCGAAACGCGATGTGAACATGGCAAAAAAGCTGGCTGTTATGTTGCAGTCAAGCAAGGGCGTTAAACAGGTCATCGGGGAGACGAAAATGAAGAAGATCGCCGCCATTGCCGCCCTTTCGGCCTCCGCGCTTGGTCTGTCGGCCGGCGTGTCCTTTGCCGACTACACACTGAACATCCTGCACATCAACGACTGGCACAGCCGCATCGAAAGCAACAATAAATATGAATCGACCTGCTCGGCCGAAGAGGAGACCAAGGGCGAGTGCATCGGCGGCGCGGCGCGGCTGATCACGGCGATCGCCCAGGAGCGCAAGAAGCTGGAAGGCCAGAACGTGCTGCTGCTCAGCGCCGGCGATAATTTCCAGGGCTCGCTCTTCTACATAACCTACAAGGGCAAGACCGAAGGCGAATTCCTCAACCAGATGAAATTCGACGCCATGGGGGTCGGCAATCACGAGTTCGACGACGGCGAGGCGGCGCTTGCGCCGTTCCTCGATATGATCCAGATTCCGGTGCTCGGCGCCAATGTGAAGGCCAACGCGCAATCCAAACTCGGTGACCGCGTAAAGCCGTCGATCGTCATCGAGGTCGGCGGTCAGAAGATCGGCATCGTCGGCGCGGTCACCAACGACACGCCGGAGCTCGCTTCGCCAGGCCCTAACGTCAAGATCGAAGACGACGTCAAGTCGATCACATCAGAGGTCGAAAAACTGAAGGGAGAAGGCGTCAACAAGATCATCGCGGTCACCCATATCGGTTACAAGCGCGAGCGCGACGTCATCGCCAAGATCCCGGGTGTCGACGTGGTGGTCGGCGGCCACAGTCACTCGCTGCTGTCCAACACCGACCCCAAGGCTGAAGGCCCCTACCCGACGATGGTCGACAATCCGGACGGCTACCAAGTGCCGGTCGTCCAGGCGGCGTCCTATTCGAAATATCTCGGCGAATTCAAGGTCGTGTTCGACGACAACGGCATCGTCAAGCAAGCCAGTGGTGACCCGATCTACCTCGACAAGTTGATCACGCCTGATCCCGCCGTGCTTGCCCGCATTAAAGAACTCGGCGCGCCGATCGAGGCGTTGAAGAACCAGGAGGTCGCCGAAACCACCAAGGCGATCGACGGCAGCCGTGAGAATTGCCGCACCCGCGAGTGCGAGATGGGCAACCTCGTCTCCGATGCCGTCCTCGACCGCGTCAAGGACCAGGGCGTCGAGATCGTCATCTCGAATGGCGGCGGTCTGCGCGCCTCGATCGATCAGGGCACCGTCACCATGGGCGAAGTGCTGAACGTGCTGCCATTCCAGAACACATTGGCGACCTTCCAGATTTCCGGCAAGGATCTGGTTGCCGGGCTCGAGAACGGTCTCAGCCAGATCGAGGACGGTGCCGGACGCTTCCCGCAGGTTGCCGGCCTGAAGTATTCATTCGACAAATCGGCCGCCCCGAATGCCGGGCGCGTCAAGTCGGTCGAGGTCATGGAAGGCGGCGCGTGGACCCCGATCAATCCAGACAAGGATTACCTAGTCGCCACCAACAACTATGTGCGCCAGGGCGGCGACGGCTACAAGGTGTTCGCCGACAAGGCCAAGAACGCCTATGATTACGGTCCGGGCCTCGAACAGGTGGTCGCCGATTATCTCAGCGCGCATCGGCCCTATACGCCGAAGCTCGATGGCCGCATCACCGAGGCCGCGGTGGCCGCCGCTGCGGAACCGGCCAAGCCGGCCGAGGCTGCGCCCGCACCGGCCGAGCCCGCAAAACCGTCAGAAACGGCTCCAGCCGCAACTGCGGAGCCGGCGATGCCCGAACCCCCGGCGGGTTCAAGCGACATCGCCACGACGCCACCGGGGGTCCCGGCGGAACCCGCCC
>NZ_RZTI01000106.1:0-4655 GCF_003997275.1 Mesorhizobium sp. M6A.T.Ce.TU.002.03.1.1 | reverse complement strand
CCCGCCACCCCCGGCCCCTGCCGAGTCCGCAAAACCAGCCGAGGCAGCGCCTGCGGCACCGGCTCCTGCAGCGGAACCGGCCAAGCCAGCCGAGGCCGCACCGGCCGAAAGCAGCCATGTGATCGTTGCCGGCGATACCTATTGGGATCTGGCGGAGAAGGCCTATGGCGATGGCGCCAAGTGGAAAACGATCTCCGACGCCAACAAGAACTACGAACCGCGCCGCCTTCCCGTCGGCGCAACCTTGACTATGCCGGCCGCAAACTAAGTTCTTCCGTCATTGTCGGAAAACCCGTCCGGGTAACCGGGCGGGTTTTCTGCTTTCCGCCTGAGGTTAAGATAAGGTGCGGCCAGACGCTGCATTGAAAACCGGCGTGGCATCGCTAGTTTCGCGCGGTGTCCGGAGATCCCTTTATGACGCTTTCCAACCCTGTCGATCCCAAGGCTGCGAAGGCCCTCGGCCCGCTGCCGCCGGTCGGAGCGGGCAGGATCGGTGTCATACTGGTCAATCTCGGCACGCCCGACGGCACCGAATTCAAGCCGATGTGGCGTTATCTCAGGGAATTCCTGTCCGATCCGCGCGTCATCGAACTCAACAAGGCGATCTGGTACCCGATCCTCTATGGGCTGGTTCTCACCACGCGGCCGAAGAAGTCAGGCGCCAACTATGCCAGGATCTGGAACCGGCAGCGCAACGAGTCGCCGCTGCGCACCTACACCCGCGCCCAGAGCGAAAAGCTGACCGAAGCGCTGCGCGACCTGCCCGATGTCGTCGTCGACTGGGCGATGCGTTACGGCAATCCTTCGACAGAGAGCGTCGCCAAAGGGCTGGTCGCGCAAGGCTGCGACCGCATTCTCTCTTTTCCGCTCTATCCGCAATATTCCGCGACCACGACCGCGACCGCCAACGACCAGTTGTTTCGCGCGCTGATGAAGATGCGCCGCGCACCGGCGATCCGCAGCGTGCCGCCCTACTATGCCGAACCGGTCTATATCGAGGCGCTTGCCCGTTCGATCGAGCGCCATCTGGCGACCCTCGATTTCGAGCCTGAGGTGGTCATCGCCTCCTATCACGGCATTCCGAAACCCTATTCCGATAAGGGCGATCCCTATCAGGCCCATTGCCTGGAGACGACCCGGCTGCTGCGCGAAAAGCTCGGCTGGGATGAGAAGAGGCTGATTACCACCTTCCAGTCACGCTTCGGTGCGCAGGAATGGCTGCAGCCCTACACCGACAAGACGGTCGAGAAATTAGCCGGAGAAGGCGTGAGATCGATCGCCATCGTCAATCCGGGCTTTTCTGTCGATTGCATCGAGACGCTGGACGAGATCGCCAGGGAGGCGGCCGAGACTTTCCATCACGCCGGCGGCGAGACGTTCGCGCACATCCCTTGCCTCAACGACAGTGCCGAGGGCATGGCGGTGATCGAGGCGATGGTGCGGCGCGAACTGTCAGGCTGGATCTGAAGCGGGTTTAATCGCGCAGCTAGCGCGGCTGTCTATACACCGGCAATCCGCGATCACCTGATTGTAACATTTCTGAAACACACTTAAGTGTTTGGTGAAGTCGGTTGTATGGAAACGACTATCGCATCGGCACGAAAATCGGAATCGATTTTTGGGAAGCATGATGTGCAGGTATAAAAATTAGAGCGTACTTTGTGCGTCCGGTGAACGCGCGTCGCTCTAACGTGCTCGGCATCTGAGGGAGAGCCAAATGGATTTCAGTGGTTTCGATATCGCGCTTCTTGTTCTTGTCGCTCTTGTCGTGCTCGTGCTTTTCAAAGGCATTCGGACAATCCCGCAAGGCTACAATTATACCGTCGAACGCTTCGGCCGCTATACCAAGACATTGAGTCCCGGCCTCAACCTCATCGTGCCGTTCGTCGACCGCATCGGCGCCAAGTTGAACATGATGGAGCAGGTGCTCGACGTCCCGACCCAGGAGATCATCACCCGCGACAACGCCACCGTCGCCGTCGACGGCGTCGCGTTCTACCAGGTGCTCAACGCCGCACAGGCCGCCTACCAGGTCGCCGGGCTGCAGAACGCCATCCTCAATTTGACGATGACCAACATCCGTACCGTGATGGGCTCGATGGACCTCGACGAGCTTTTGTCAAACCGCGATGCCATCAATGAACGCTTGCTGCGCGTCGTCGACGAGGCGGCACATCCCTGGGGCATCAAGATCACCCGCGTCGAGATCAAGGACATCAATCCGCCGGCCAACCTTGTTGAATCGATGGGTCGCCAGATGATGGCCGAACGCAACAAGCGCGCGCAGATCCTCGACGCCGAAGGCCTCAAGCAGTCGCAGATCCTGGAAGCCGAGGGCCGCAAGGAAGCCGCCTTCCGCGACGCCGAGGCGCGCGAACGCTCCGCCGAGGCCGAGGCCCGCGCCACACAGGTGGTGTCGGAAGCGATCTCCAAGGGCGACGTGCAGGCGCTCAACTATTTCGTCGCGCTGAAATACACCGAAGCGCTGACCAAGATCGGCTCTGCCACAAACAGCAAGGTCGTGCTGATGCCGATCGAAGCGTCATCACTGATCGGCACGCTCGGCGGCATCGGCGCAATCGCCAAGGAAATCTTCGGGAGCGAAGGCACTGCCGGCGGCGCGCGGCAAGCTTCACGCCCGCCCGTGGTTCGCCCCAGCCAGACCTGAGGCCGATCCCATGTTCAACCGCATCATTTCCGAACTCGGCCCCTGGAATTGGATGGTTCTCGGTTTCGTCCTCCTCGTAATGGAGGTCATCGCGCCGGGCATCTTCATGCTATGGATCGGCATCGCCGCGTTGCTGATCGGTGCAGTCTCCCTGCTCATCTGGGACGCGGGTTTCTGGACCTGGCAGGTCCAGGTCCTCGCTTTCCTCGCGATGTCGCTGGTTTCAACCTATGTCGGCAAGAGACTGGTGGGTGGGCGCCATGACCCGACCGACCAGCCACTGCTCAACCGCCGCGGCGCACAAATGATCGGCAGGATGGCGACGCTTGCCGAGCCGATCAAGGACGGCCGCGGCCGCATAAAGCTCGGCGACACACTATGGCGCGTCTCCGGCCCCGATCTGCCGGCCGGCACGCAGGTGCGCGTGACGGGAGCGGCCGATACCGATCTGGAACTGACGGTCGAGGCGGTTCAAGGCTGATCCCACCCATCTCCGCGGAGTGACTTTCAAGCAGACTCTGATGTCTGTCAGGCTGCGCCGATGCGCAGCAGGTCGTGCAGATGGACAAGTCCGACCGGCCGTTTGCCCTCGACCACCATCAGGCTGGTGATGGCCGAATTGTTGATCGTCTGCAGCGCCGTCGCCACCAGCGTGTCCGGCCCGGCCGTCTTCGGCTCCTTGGTCATGACCTGATCGACGCTCATCGCCAAAAGATTGCTGCCGATGTGGCGCCTGATGTCGCCGTCGGTGATGATGCCGATCAGCGCACCGTCCTTGGCGGTTATCGCCACGCAGCCAAACCCCTTGCGCGACAATTCGAGGATCGCTTCGCGCATCCCGGTGCCGGAAGGCACCAGCGGCAGCCTGTCGCCGACATGCATGATGTCGCGGATCTGCGTCAGATTGGCGCCAAGCTGCCCGCCGGGGTGGAAGGTGCGGAAATGATCCGGCGTGAAGCCGCGCGCTTCGAGCAGCGCAATGGCCAGCGCATCGCCGATCACCAGTTGCAGCAGCGTCGAAGTCGTCGGCGCCAGGCCATGCGGACAGGCCTCCGACGCGCGCGGCAGCAGAAGCACCACATCGGCCTCGCGCGCCAGCGCCGATCGCTCTCCAGCGGTGACCGCGATCAGCGGGATCGAGAAGCGCCTGGAATAGGCGATGATGCCCTTGAGCTCTAGGCTCTCGCCCGACCACGACATGGCGATGATGGCATCGTCCCTGGCGATCATGCCGAGGTCGCCGTGATTGGCTTCGGCAGGGTGGACGAAGAACGCCGGTGTGCCGGTCGAGGCGAGTGTCGCGGCCAGCTTCGAGCCGATATGACCGCTCTTGCCGACGCCGGTGACGATGACGCGACCCTCGATCTGCGACACCATGTCGACGGCGCGCGCGAACGGTTCGGCCAATCCGTTTTCGAGCGCGGCCGCCAGCGCCGCGACACCGGCCTGCTCGGTTGCCACCGTTCTGAGCGCCGAGGCTATCGAAGCTTGCCCGTCGAGCCGCTTCTTGTCTGGGGATCCCGCATGCATGGCTGATGCGATTAGCGCTTTGCCATGCGCCTGTCCAACGGAATTGCCATTCAGTGCGGGCTGATGAACCGCCGCCTCAACCCTCCGTTAACCATCCCCGTTTACGGTTCGGTAAGTATGGCGCGCGCGCGCCGCGCAAGCAGTGGTGGCGATGTCCGGGGCCCAGCCTGAAATGAAAAGAAGACGAAACGGCAAGGCGGTCTGCGCCTTGCTGCTGGCGACCAGCGTCTTCGCCTTGCTGCGACCAGCGCAGCCCTATGCCCAGGTAACCGAGCTGCGCGGCGAGGTTTCGGAATCGGCGATTCTGGCCGGCGCCCAGGATCAGACGGCACAGGCCGGCGCAACCACCCAAAGCGATGCGCCGGCGCCCACCTATCAGCCGGCCAGCCCGGGCGCCGTACAGGACGATGACACGGCGCCCGCGACCGGCAGCATTTTCGATCCGCCGGAAGCCACC
>NZ_RZTI01000105.1:0-21200 GCF_003997275.1 Mesorhizobium sp. M6A.T.Ce.TU.002.03.1.1 | reverse complement strand
CGGCCTCGGCGCGCAGCGTCAGCGCCGCGATGGCGTCGATATGGCCGGACAGCAACGAGCGCAGTGCGGCGCCCTCGCCCTGGCGTGCCTGCTCCAGCCCGCCCAGCGACACTTCGAGCGCCGAGAGAATCGCGCTGTCGAGTGCCGCCCGCGCCTCTTCGGTTTCGGTGGTTTCGGGGATGTCGAGCACACCGCGTAGCGAAAGCAGCCCGTCGGCTGTCGCCGGCGCTGCGCCGAACTGCTCCTGCAGCCGCTTGGCCAACTCCGCCAGATCCCTCAGGAAGGCCTCGTTGACCACGGGCTGCGCCTGCTGGCCGGCGGCGCGGCCGACGGTCAGCGTTGCTTGGAAATTGCCGCGCGAGAAGCGCTTTTGCACCGTCTGTCTGACGGCCGGCTCCAGTCGCTCAAGGCCCTGCGGCAGCCGCAGCCTGACCTCGGCGCTCTTGCCGTTGACCGACTTGACCTCCCAGGCGATCGACGTGCCGTCATGTTCGGCGACAGCCCGTGCAAAACCGGTCATGCTCTGCAAATTCATGTTGCCCTTGCGACCCCCTGGCGCATGACCCCGGAAGCGATTCCGGCCAGATCATGCGGTTTCAAAATGCTGGAGCGCCTTTTCGCGCCGAATCGGACGCAAGGCGCTCCGGATTAAAAAATCGGCACGTCCCTGCCGTCAAACGAATCGGAGGGACGATCCCAGAACCGTCCGGCGCTACTGCGCCGCTCCCGTATCGCCGTCCACCGGCGCATCGGTCTGACCTTCCACTTTGGCGGCGTCGGCCTTGGCAGCGCCGGCCTTGGCGGCTTCATCGGCAAGCTTCTTCTGGAGAGCCCGGTAGCGGGCGACGTTCTCGTTGTGCTCGGCGAGCGTTGCAGCAAAGACGTGTCCGCCGGTGCCGTCGGCGACGAAATAAAGGTCGTCGGTCTTCGACGGGTTGGCCACCGCTTCCAGCGCCGCACGGCCGGGATTGGCGATCGGCGTCGGCGGCAGGCCGTTGATCAGATAAGTGTTGTAGGGCGTCGGCTTCTTGATGTCCGACTGGTAGATCGGGCGGTCGGCGGGTTTGCCCTTGCCGCCGAACAGCCCATAGATAATGGTCGGATCTGACTGCAGCCGCATGCCCTTGGCCAGCCGGTTGAGGAAGACGGCGGCGACCCGTGAGCGTTCGTCGCCCTTGCCCGTCTCCTTCTCGACGATCGAAGCCAGGATGACGAAGTCATCGACACTGGCCAGAGGCAGATCGGGAGCGCGCCGCTGCCAGACGTCGTCGACCAGCTTCTTCTGATCCGCCAAAAGCTTGTCGACCATCTGCTGGCGTGTCGCGCCGCGGGTGAAACGCAGCGTGTCGGTAGCAAGGCTGCCCTCGGGTGGAATGGTCGCAGGCATATCGCCGTCGAGCGCTGCCTGATCGGCGATGCGCTGCAGCGCCTGCTCGACGGTTAGCCCCTCGGGGACGGTCAGCGAATACATCACCGACTTGCCGCTCTTCAGCAGCTCCATGATGTCGCGCATGGAGGCCTGCGGCTTGATCTCGTATTCGCCGGCCTTCAGCGCGGCGTCATTGCCAAAGGCACGCACGCCAAGGCGGAAGATGCGCGCGTCGCTGATCAGTCCGCGCCGCTCGAGCTGCTCGGCAATTTCCTGGACGCCGGTGCTCGGTTTGACCAGGAAGGTGTCGGCATTGGCCGACGGGCCGGGCTCGTTGAATTCCTGCTTGCCGAAATACAATGCAAAGCCGGCCGCCAGAACCAACAGCATCACCAAGGAGATGACGAAGTTCATGAACACCACGAACTGGCTGCGCGAAGCGCGCGAGCGCTTGGGCGGCGGTGTGCCGGCTTCAGGCCGTAATGCCTCGCTGGCCGTCTTCGGCACGATCGGACCCGACGGTGCGGACCGTTGCCCGAATTCCCCGTTGTCCGCCGGATTTGTGTTCATGGCGCCCTACCGTTTGATCTTGCAACGAATCCCCTTGGGCAGAGTAGGGGCGAATATGGCAAAATTGACGACACGCGCTGACCGCGCCGGTCGACAGACCGGTCAGCCATTGTAGCGCTGGAAGACCAGCGAGGCGTTGGTGCCGCCGAAGCCGAAGGAATTGGACAGCGCCACGTCGATCTGGCGGGCCCGCGGCTTGTGCGGCACCAGGTCGATCGCCGTTTCGCGCTCCGGGTTGTCGAGATTGATGGTGGCCGGCGCGATGTTGTCGCGAATGGCGAGGATCGAAAAGATCGCCTCGGCGGCGCCCGCCGCACCCAGAAGATGGCCTATCGACGACTTGGTCGACGACATCGATATTTTCGACGCGGCGTTGCCGACCAGCCGTTCGACGGCGCCGAGCTCGATCGTGTCGGCCATGGTCGAGGTGCCGTGCGCGTTGATGTAGTCGACGTCTGCGGGCGTCAGCTTGGCCCGGTTCAGCGCCGCAACCATGCAGCGAAAGGCGCCGTCGCCATCTTCGGCCGGCGCAGTGATGTGATAGGCATCGCCGGTCAGACCGTAACCGGTTACCTCGGCATAGATCTTGGCGCCGCGCGCCTTGGCGTGCTCCAGCTCTTCCAGAATGACGACGCCGGCGCCTTCGCCCATGACGAAGCCGTCGCGGTCGCGATCATAGGGACGCGAAGCCGTCTCCGGAGCGTCGTTGCGGTCGGTGGACAGCGCACGGCAAGCAGCGAAACCGGCGATCGACAGCCGCGTCACCGGCGCTTCGGCACCGCCTGCGACCATTACGTCGGCATCGCCCCACATGATCAGCCGGGCGGCATCGCCGATGGCGTGCGCGCCGGTGGAGCAAGCGGTGACGACGGCGTGGTTGGGACCTTTCAGCCCATGCCGGATCGAAACCTGGCCGGAGACGAGATTGATGATCTGGCCGGGGATGAAGAACGGGCTGATGCGGCGTGGTCCGCGCTCCTTCAGGATCATCGCGTTCTCGGCGATGCCTTCGATGCCACCGATGCCGGAGCCGATCAGCACGCCGGTGGCGCACTGCTCCTCATGCGTTTTCGGCGTCCACCCCGAATCCTTCAACGCCTCGTCGGCGGCCGCGATCCCATAAAGGATGAAGTCGCCGATCTTGCGCAGTTCCTTCGGCTCGAGAACGGCCTCGGGATTGAAGGTGGCGTTATCACCGTTGCCGCGCGGAATGACGTGGGCGACCTTGCAGGCAAGATCCTCCACCTCGAACTCGCTGATGCGCTTGGCTGCGCTGCGGCCGGTCAGAAGCTCCTTCCAGCTATGCTCGAAGCCCATGCCGAACGGCGAAAGCAGCCCAAGGCCCGTGACGACGACACGCCTCATCGCAGGTCCTCCTCGGTGATGACTGCAAATAGCGTCAGGCCGAAGCCTTGTCGATGTACTTCACTGCATCGCCAACAGTCAGAATGGTTTCGGCCGCATCGTCGGGAATTTCGACGCCGAACTCTTCTTCGAACGCCATGACAAGTTCGACCGTGTCGAGGCTGTCCGCGCCCAGATCATCGATGAAGCTCGCCTGCTCCGTCACCTTATCGGCATCGACGCCAAGGTGCTCGATAACGATCTTCTTGACGCGCTCTGCGGTGTCACTCATTTGGGCATCCTCGTCTTTTGGTTGTCTGTCTTCGTTAGCGGGCAGAATGCCGCTAATCAAGCTGAAAGATGGTCCTGCCGGAAACGCAACGGCACCGGACCGGTTTTTGCCCGAACCGCCGGGTTGCGGGCCGCATTACACGAAAAACGCCGCGCGTCCAAGACGAAATGGTCTCTTTTCCAGTGTCGCAGTCGAGGCTTGCCCAATAACTCGCTCTGCCAAGACAAGCAGCGTTTTGTCGAGAGCCGGAGCGGAGCCGGCCTACAAGTCCAAGGGCCGCGGAAGCGCAGAAAACGGCGCTGGGCGACCGGCGAAAGCGCAGTTTGCGGGTCAGGCCAAATCAGATCGTGAGTTCATTCAATACAGTCGAATAGCGTGAGGCAATCTGTTCGGATACGAGGAGCGAACGCGAAGGAAAATTACTTCGCGAACAGTGTCCATGACAGGAGCAGGTCAAGGGCACGGACTGCTATCGCCGCCGCAGGCCTCGTCTTCGGTCCCGTCAACGTCACCCCCATTGCCCTGTTGACCCAGCGATTGATCATCGCCACTTGAAGCCGCACTTTCCGCCTCGGGGGCGTCGACCAACGCGCCGAGACCGTGGGGCCCAATATAGTTACCCTCCGTGTCGAAATTCGGTTCCCCGTTCCTATCGAATTGTGGCGTCGAATCTATCTCGCGCGTTGCCTCCGGGTCCGCTACACGTGCGGTATCGTGACGATTATTGATGATTGTCAGTTCATTCTTTTGAATCATCACCTTCTGGTTGATCGTATTTCTCTTCACCACGATCAAAGGGCCGTAGCCGATAAAATTCCCCTGGTTGCTGTACCGCCTTGCACGTGGGTCCATGCCGCCGGCTTGCCCGTGGTGGTAGCCATCCTGGTCAGCGAAGACACCCCGGCAACCGCCGGTAACCCAGATATAACCTGTCTCTGGGTTGTATCCCCATGTGTTGTTCAGAATGCATGGGCGCGACGATTTCTGCATAACAAGCACAGGTGCAGCATACCTTGCCGCGCATTCCACATACCTATTCTTGACCGAACTGCAGTCTACAGTGTGAGGCGCTGCCGCAGCCGGCATGAGAGAGATGCCTGGGAAGACGACCAACGCCGCCGAGAAGAATGCCGATGGAAACTTTTTCACAAGGTGTTCCTCCTGAAATGGGAAGCGGCAACCGGACCCAGTTCGAGTCGTACATGTGGCACGGGCAGACGCACGGGGGCAAATGAACGATTTTTGTCGCCTGAAAAGCCCACGAGTTTTACCTGTCTCCAGTGAAATAAAGGCACCGATATTGTGTTCACCTAACGTCACTTGATGAAGGTCTTGCAACGAACTTGTGCCGGTCTATGCTGTTTTTCATGAACATGATCCGGAAGGCTGCGCTCAGTAGTACAAAGTCGCTCATCGCACTGGCGGCAATATCACTCGTTGTTTCCGGTTGCGGTTCAACGAATCCGACGCCTTATGCAGGCTACCGTCAGCCAGTCGTGAGCTATTCAGCTCCGAAAGGTCCGACACAAGCCGAGTCGGGGTCTCGGCCACCCGCGTTCGACAAGAATGGCAACGCCAACTACGACGCCAATGGGAACTATATTGGTGGACATGGGGTTGGCACGCTCGTCGATAGTCCCGAGAATTCAGCGCCGGCGCCGACATCGCCGAGCGACCTTGTGCGCAAAGATCAAGCAGATATCGACGAATCGATGTGCAAATCGATGAAGGCCGCCGATCCGGATGCGGCCTGCTGACCGATTGTGGTCTTAAGGGGGTTAGATGCTGCGCTTCTTTTCTTATGTTTTGGTGCTAGGCCTTGGCGTAGTCGTAGGCGCATTGGGCGGCGGACTCATAGGCGAAGTCGGTGGCTCCGCGATCGGTGGAATCGGAGCGGTCTGCAGGACCATCGATACCGCGGTGGGCCAAAAGCTGATGACGCAAGAGCAGGCGAACACACTTGCAAGCTCCCTTGTCGCACAGCTTGGCCTCGACAAAGCCGATCTAAAAGCCGCAATGGCAAAGTTCGGTCCACCTGAGGAAAAGACTGCTTGCGCCATCGCTGCCGAGACGCTCTGACCGCCAGAAATGGAAATCGAAACGTTCAGTGAGCTGAATACTGTTCTTCGTGGGAAAAGAGGACTCGATTGCTGCAATCTTGCTTTTGATCGTCACCGCGATTTCGACAGCACTGCCGGTGCACGCAAAAGAAGTGAACCACCGATTGCCGAACGAGCATAAGGCCGGTCCTATCTTTAACGATGCGGACGCTCAGAAAAAGTGCCCTCAGGTGTGCGGAAATAGTTCCTGGTCCGGTCTGTGGCGGACCACCGTCTGGGGGACCATGTCGGTTTGTTCCTGTTCAAGAGGATCATCCGGTTCTTCTTTTCCCACCGGTCGTGAAACCTCCTGCAACGCGCCTTCGAACGAGGCTTGCGGGGGCTGTCAGGTTACCTGCCCGGCAGGTAAGCAGGCATCATGCATAGAGGGTGAGGTCCACGGCGAAACGTCGCCAGTTTGCTGGACGAACGCCAAATGTGAATGCAACTGACTTTTATCAAATCATCGCCATGCCGCCATTCACGTGGATGGTCTGGCCGGTGACATAGGCAGCTTCGTTGGAGGCGAGGTAGGCGACGGCGGAAGCGACTTCGGCGGTGGTGCCCATGCGCCGTGTCGGGATCGCCGCCATGATCGCCTCTTTCTGCTTGTCGTTGAGCTTGTCGGTCATCGCCGATTCGATGAAGCCCGGGGCGACGCAGTTGACGGTGATGTTGCGGGTGGCGATCTCCTGCGCCAGCGACTTGGAAAAGCCGATCATGCCGGCCTTGGAGGCGCAGTAATTGGTCTGGCCAGGATTGCCGGTGACGCCGACCACCGAGGTGATGTTGATGATGCGGCCGTGCCGGCGCCGCATCATCGGATGGGTGAGCTCGCGGGTCAGCCTGAACACGGCGGTCAGATTGACCTCGATCACGCTATCCCAGTCGGCGTCCGCCATGCGCACGAACAGCCCGTCCTTGGTAATGCCGGCGTTGTTGACGAGAATGTCGACGCCTTCGAGATCGGCCTCGGCCTTCTGGCCGAGCGCCTTGACCTCGTCGCGGTTGGAAAGGTTGGCCGGAAACAGCTTGACCCGGTCGCCGAGCTCGGCAGCCAGCGTCTCCAGCTTTTCGACGCGGGTGCCGTGCAGGCCGACGATGGCGCCCTGCTCATGCAGCATCCGGGCGATCGCCTCGCCGATGCCTCCCGATGCGCCTGTGACGAGCGCCTTGCGGCCGGTCAATTCGAACATGTCTTGTCTCCTGATCTAAGAGAACACCCTTCACACGGGTGGGGTCAAATCGTGGTTCGGTTATGCGAACGCCGCCAATGCCGCCTCGACATCCGCCGCCGTGCCGACAGCGCCTGTGGCGATTTCGCGGTTGATGCGCCGCGCCAGTCCCGACAGCACCTTGCCGGCGCCCACCTCGTAGAGCGTCGCAACGCCATTCGCGCCGAACCACTCCACCGTTTCGCGCCAGCGCACGCGGCCGGTCACCTGTTCGACCAAGCGGCGGGCGATGGCGTCCGGATCGCTGGACGGGGTGACCGACACGTTGGAGACCACGGGCACGGAAGGCGCGTTCTTCGTCACCCCGGCCAGCGCCTCGCGCATGATCTCGGCCGCCGGTGTCATCAGCGCCGAATGGAAAGGCGCGGAGACCTGCAGCATCAGCGCCCGCTTGGCGCCCTTTTCCGTGCACAGCTTCGCCGCCAGTTCGACTGCCGCCCTGGCGCCGGAGATCACCAACTGGCCACCGCCATTGTCGTTGGCGATCTGGCAAACTGAACCTTTGGCCGCCTCAGCGCAGGCGGCTTCAACATCGGCCTGTTCCAGCCCGATGATCGCCGCCATGGCGCCTTCGCCGGCCGGCACTGCCGCCTGCATGGCATTGCCGCGGATACGCAAGAGCCGGGCTGCATCGGCGACCGACACGAAACCGGCGGCGGCAAGTGCCGAATATTCGCCGAGCGAATGGCCGGCGACATAGGCGACTTTGTCCTTCAGCGAGAATCCGCGCGATTCCAGCGCGTGGATTGCGGCAAGCGACACAGCCATCAGCGCCGGCTGGGCATTAGCGGTCAGCGTCAACGTCTCTTCCGGCCCTTCCCAGATCAGCTTCGACAGGTTTTCGCCGAGCGCGTCGTCGACCTCTTCGAAGATCTTCCGCGATTCCGGAAAAGCGTCGGCGAGGTCCTTGCCCATGCCGACGGCCTGACTGCCCTGTCCCGGAAAGGTGAATGCGACGGCCATCTGTGGCTCCCAAGCGGCTGATTTTTCCTGCCTGTGACGCAAGGCAGGCGGGCAAGTCAAGTCCGCCATCAGCCCAATCCGAGCCGCTCCGGCTCGGCATCGCTGGCCGAGTGCCTGTTCCAAAAGGCTTTTTGTCGATCACTCATGATGAAAATCGCTCACGATTCGTTTGCTGGCTCTTCTTATTTCAGCCACAGGCGCTAGCTTTTTGTGACATATCGATGACAGCTCAATGACGCTTTTGTGTATGGTCGGGGGAATTGTAAGTTGGCAAGGACTAGGAAAGGCGCCGGCAAGGCCGCGCCACAGTTTCTGGAAGGCGATCCGGCCACCGGCTATCTGCCGGGCCGGAAATGGCCCGTTATCCGCTATGGCCTCGTCAGCCTGCTCGCTGCCGCCATTCTGGTGTTTGCGGTCGAACTGATCGTGCGCGGCGACTTTGCCGGCACCGTCGCCTTCTTCCTGCAGCCGTTCAAGCCGGGCTGGACCACCATCATCATTTTCGCGTTGATCCTCATCGGTCTCGATGCCGTGCTCGGCCGCAGCCACCAGAGCCTGATGATCGTCGCGCCGCTGACGCTGGCGCTGGCCTTTGTCGGCCATCAGAAATCGCTCTATCTCGGCGATCCGCTCTATCCGACCGATTTCTTGTATTCACGCCAGATCGTGGCGCTGATGCCGCTTCTGGTGCGCGAACGCCCGGGGACCGCCATCGCTATGGCGGTCGGCATCGTTGGCGGCCTATCGCTGCTCGTCTATGGCTGGCGACTATGGCGCCGCCGGGTACCGGCGCTCAGCCGTAAGGGCCGCCTTGCCCGGCTGACATTGACAGTGCCGCTGCTCGCCTTCTTCGTCTCAATCATGGATTACGCGACCTTCTCGTGGACGCGTGACCGGTTGCAGATCATCCCGATCATGTGGGACCAGAAGGAAAACTACGCCTCCAACGGCTTCGCGCTCGCCTTCGCGCTCAACGTGCCGATGGCCCACGTCTCGGCGCCTGCGGGCTATTCCGACAAGTCGATCGCGGCAATCGACAGGCGTGACGTGACGGTCTCCGTACCGGCCGAGAAGCCCGACATCATCATCGTCATGAGCGAATCCTTCTGGGATCCGACCGAGTTGCCCGGCGTCACCATCACGCCCGATCCGATTCCCAATGTGCGGACGCTGCGCTCGGGCTCGATGTTCTCGCCCGAATTCGGCGGCATGACCGCCAATGTCGAGTTCGAGGCGCTGACCGGCTTTTCCAATGCCTTCCTGCCGGCCGGCAGCATCCCTTACCAGCAATATGTCCGCGCTCCGGTGCCGTCGATGGCCACGTTCCTGAAGAGCCAAGGCTATGAGACGCGCGCCATCCATCCGGGCACGAGCTGGTTCTGGAACCGCACGCCGGTCTATGCGGATTTCGGTTTCGACGACTTCAAGTCGGAGGAAAACCTGCCATATCTCGAAAAGCGCGGGCCGCTGGCCTCGGACGCGGCGATGACCGACGAGATCATCCGCGAGGCCGACGCCACCGACGATCCGTTCTTCTTCTTCGCCGTCAGCCTGCAGAACCACGGTCCCTATGAGCCGAATCGCTACTACAATCCGACCCACAAGGTGCAGGCGCCGACCAGCCAATGGGCGAAGGATTCGCTGCTGAGCTTCACAGAGGGAGCATCCGACGCCGACAAGGGCCTCGAGCGCCTTGTCGAATGGGCGAAGAACCGCCAGCGGCCGACGGTCATCGCCTTCTTCGGCGACCATCTGCCGCCGCTCGGTCCGGTCTATGTCGAAACCGGCTTCCTCAAGGACAATGTCGCGCCGCGCAAGGAGTCGCCTGACCAGATGCTGCGGCATCACCAGACGCCGCTGATCGTATGGTCGAACCGCACCGGACCGGCCGCGGAAATGGGCGCGGTAAGCCCCGCCTTCCTGCCCTACCATATCCTGACCACGGCCGGGATCAGCCACCCCTATTACACCGGCTTCCTCGGCCAGATGCGCGAGCATTACCGTGTCGTCGACCGCAATCTGCTGTTGACGCCGGCGGGCGGGGCCACGCCGGACTGGGCGCGCAAGAAGAAAATCGACCCGGCCATTCGCGATTTCCGCCTGCTGCAATACGACATGATGTTCGGCAAGCGCCACGCAGCGCCCGATTTCTTCCCGGAAACGGTGAAGAAGCTGGTCCCGCATACAAGCTAAAGCTGCCGCGCGACATGTCGTCCTTGCAGCGGCGGATTTTCGGCTCGCCCTTGCCATCCAGCCGGATTCCTGTATAGACGCCCGCAATCTGCCGGTCCTTGCTGGGGGCTGAACGGAGGGCCGGAGGTTTTTCGAAAACCTTCGTGTGGGGCCAGAAGCGCTTCCGCCTCCCGTGTCTCCGCTCTCGACCGTCTCGTCATGCTCCTTTCTTCCCCGCCTCCTTTAGGGATCGGCGGGTCAGAGAAGTTGCAGAGGCTTTTGCCGCCGGGAACCGGGAGAGAAACGAAGAAAGGCAAAAGAACAATATGGCTCTTTACGAACATGTGTTTCTTGCCCGGCAGGACCTCTCGCAGCAGCAGGTCGATGCGCTTGTCGAACAGTACAAGGGTGTCATCTCCGCGAATGGTGGGTCCGTCGGCCGGGTCGAGAACTGGGGACTGAAGTCCCTCACCTACCGGGTCAACAAGAACCGGAAGGCATACTACACGCTCATGGACATCACCTGCCCGCCGGCCGCGCTCAACGAGATGGAGCGCCAGATGGGCCTGTCCGAGGATGTGCTGCGTTTCCTCACCATCAAGGTCGATGCGCATGAGGAAGGCCCGTCGGCGATGATGCAGAAGCGCGAAGAGCGCTCGGAACGCGGTGGCTTCGGCGACCGTGACCGCGGCCCGCGCTCGTTCGGCGACCGCGATCGCGGCGACCGTGGCGATCGTCCGCCGCGCAGCTTCGGTGGCGACGCCGGTGCAGACCGTGGTCCGCGCCGTCCGCGCGAAGGTGTTGAAGGGGGTGCAGAATAATGGTCGACATCAACCAGATCCCGACCCGGCGCCCGTTCCACCGCCGCCGCAAGACCTGCCCGTTCTCCGGCGCCAACGCGCCCAAGATCGACTACAAGGACGTACGTCTTCTGCAGCGCTACATTTCCGAGCGCGGCAAGATCGTGCCGTCGCGCATCACCGCCGTCAGCCAGAAGAAGCAGCGCGAACTCGCCAAGGCGATCAAGCGCGCCCGCTTCCTTGGCCTGCTGCCCTACGTGGTTCGCTAACACTCTTTCAGCGGGCGGTTCGCCGCCCGCTTTTTCCCACGGCGACGGGCGCCGCGGGGTCTACATCAAACCCCGGGTTGAGGTGAAGACCTCTAACTGCCGCGACAGGCAGGACAGCGACATTGGCGGCGACGCCCTCTGCTTCCTGACCTGTTCCAGACAATTCGGCGTCGATGCCAGTGATTTTGGCGCCCAAACGAAGGAACAAAACCATGGATGTCATTCTTCTCGAGCGCGTTTCCCGCCTCGGCCAGATGGGCGACACCGTCAAGGTCAAGGACGGATTCGCCCGTAACTTCCTGCTGCCGCAGGGCAAGGCGCTGCGCGCCAACGAAGCCAACAAAAAGAAGTTCGAAGGCCAGCGCGCCCAGCTCGAAGCCCGTAACCTCGAGCGCAAGTCCGAGGCCACGCAGGTTTCGGAAAAGCTCGACGGCAAGAGCTTCATCGCCGTGCGTTCGGCCGGCGAAACCGGCCAGCTCTACGGCTCGGTGTCGACCCGAGACATCGCCGAGTTGCTGACGGCGGAAGGCTTTTCGGTCAACCGCAACCAGATCCTGCTCAACCAGCCGATCAAGACCATCGGTCTTACCAACGTGGCGATCGCGCTGCATCCGGAAGTCGAGGTCACCATCACGCTCAACATCGCCCGCACGGCCGACGAAGCCGAGCGCCAGGCCAAGGGCGAGATGCTGACCACCGCCGAAGCCATCTATGGCGAAGACATCAATGACAATGCGCGCCCTGACAACTTCTTCGACCCCAATGCCGAGTTCGAAGGCGGTGAAGACAACGGCTGATTGCACGTCACAGGGCGTCAGCGCGGCGCTCTAAACAATTTCGTCGGCTTCCAGTTATTTCTGGACCAATGCCCGGGCGCCTCGCCCGGGCATTTTTGTGCCAACAGGAACTTTTCGAAACCCTATATGTTGATGCAGAGTAGGACAGGCTGTCTGACCGAGAGGGGACATTTGGTCATGAATATTCTGCTGAAACGCGTTCTCGACCGCCTGGTGCGCACCGGCAATCTCAAAGTCACCGGACCCAAGGGCTTGTCGGTGATGTTCGGCGACGGCAGCGGCGAGCCGGTGCACATGCACATCAAGACCGCGCATGCCGAGCGCGCCATTACCTTCGATCCGATGCTGGCGGTGCCGGAAGCCTATATGGACGGCGAACTCGACATACTCGAGGGCGGCGTGCTGGGGGTCATGCGCATCGCCTTCCAGAACATGGGTAGCGGCGGCATCGATGCCACCTGGTCGAAAGCGATCGAGGGCCTGCGCCACGCCTTCCGCCGCCTGCAGCAGATCAACACGGCGGCGCGCGCGCGCCGCAACGTGCAGCGCCACTACGATCTGTCGGGCGACCTGTACAGGCTCTTCCTCGACGAGGACATGCAGTATTCCTGCGCCTATTTCGAGCAGCCGGATATGACGCTCGATGAGGCGCAGGCTGCCAAGAAGCGCCACATTGCCGCCAAGCTCAGGCTGAAGGCCGGCCAAACCGTGCTCGACATCGGTTCCGGCTGGGGCGGGCTCGGTCTCTATCTCGCCAAGTCCTTCGACGTGGACGTGCAAGGTGTGACGTTATCGACCGAACAGCATGGCGTCGCCACCGACCGGGCCCATGCGCAAGGTCTGGAAAACCGCGTGCATTTCGAATTGAGGGATTATCGCGAACTCAACGAGCGCTTCGACCGCATCGTATCGGTCGGCATGTTCGAGCATGTCGGCGTCAACCACTACCGCACCTTCTTCGACAAATCGGCGACGCTATTGAAGCCGGACGGCGTCATGCTGCTGCACACGATCGGCCGCTCCGGTGTGCCGTGGGCAACCAGCGCCTTCATCCGCAAGTATATCTTCCCGGGCGGCTACATCCCTGCGCTATCGGAGGTGATGCCGGCGATCGAGAAGTCGGGCCTCGTCGTCACCGACATCGAAATCCTGCGGCTGCATTATGCCGATACGCTGAAGCACTGGGGCCAGCGCTTCGCTGCCAATCGCGACAAGGCCAAGGCGATTTACGACGAGCGCTTCTGCCGCATGTGGGAGTTCTATCTGGCGGCCTCTGAAGCCGCCTTCCGCTGGCAGGACCTGGTGATCTTCCAGATCCAGATTGCCAAGAAGAACGATACCTTGCCGATGACGCGCGACTACATGGCCAAATGCGAGAAGGCGCTGGACATGCGCGACATGGGGCATCGCCCAAAAGCCCCTGCCGCCAAGCCCGCGCGCCGCCGCAAGGTGGCGGATACGGAATAGACTTCCGGCGATCTCGCCATTGCCGCTTGCCATTGCCGGCCCGCACGCTGAAAAAGGTCTCGCCATCGCCGCGAGACCTTTTTTCATGACCTATCTCATCTATATCGTTGCTGCCCTTGCCGAGATCGCCGGCTGTTTTTCGGCGTGGGCGTGGTGGCGGCTGGAAAAGTCGCCGCTGTGGCTGGCTCCAGGCCTGGCCTCACTCGCTTTGTTCGCATTCCTGCTGGCGCTGGTAGACATCAGTGCGGCGGGCCGCGCCTATGCCGCCTATGGCGGCATTTACATTGCCGCCTCGCTCGGATGGTTGTGGCTGGTGGAAGGCGTGCGTCCCGACCGTTGGGATATTGCCGGGTCCGCGCTCTGCATCGTCGGCGCCTCGGTCATCCTGCTCGCGCCTCGGGGGGCGTGAGCTATGGAACTGCCTATCCCGCTTCGGCAGGGCGTCGAGCGCCTCCTCGAAAAAGTGCCGCTGCCGACATTGAAGCAGGCGGCAAAGACGCTATCGGACCGCTACCGCGCCGAGTTGCGCGACGGCCGCCTGCACATGGCCGAGGAGATGGCGGTCAAGGCCTATCTGGCGACGCGGCTGCCGGCGACCTACGCCGCCGTCCGTGCCAGCCTTGATGCGGTCAGCGAGGCACGGCCCGACTATGCGCCGAAAACCCTGCTCGATGTCGGCGCTGGCCCTGGCACGGTGCTTTGGGCCGCGCTCGATCTCTGGCCCGACCTCGAGCAGGCGGTGCTGATCGAGGCGAGCGCCGCGGTGCGCCGGATCGGCGAGGCGCTTGCCACTGAGGCGATGACGGCCAGGATCGCCTGGCTGGCCGGCGATGTCACCATCGACCTTGCCGACCTCAAGCCGGCCGAGCTGGTCACCTGCGCCTATGTGCTGGACGAGATCGCGCCGGCATCGCTGCCAAAACTCATCGACCGGCTCTGGCACCTGACCGACGACACGCTGCTGGTCGTCGAGCCGGGCACGCCGGCCGGATGGCAGCGCATACTTGCCGTGCGGCGGCACCTGATCGAGGCGGGCGCGCATGTGCTTGCGCCTTGCCCTCATGAGGCGCCCTGCCCGCTCGCGGCGCCCGACTGGTGCCATTTTTCGCGCCGTGTCGCGCGCTCGCGCCTGCACCGGCTGGCCAAGGACGCCGACGTGCCATGGGAGGACGAGAAATTCATCTATGTCGCCGCCTCCCGCCATCCGGCCGTCCACCCCCCGCAGGCGCGGGTGATAGCACCGCCGAAACCCGGCTCGGGAAAGGTCCTGCTGAAACTTTGCGAAAAGGACGGCAGTGTCGACGAGAAACTGTTCACCAAGCGCGACGGCGAGATGTTCAAGACCGCGCGGCGGCTCGACTGGGGCGACGCGCTGCCGGAGTGATTGGCAGCTATTTTCCTGTTTTGTTCTCTCTAGAGAACGGCTAGGCTCGCCATCTTGATTCGAGTCAATCAAGATTCTTTCCACCGAAAGATCTTGGCTGTGAATCGCGGGCACCAAAGCCGATTGGATGGGGACTGATGCAGATAAGTCATCACCGACTTATCCCGTTCTGATATCGAGAGACCGGGATCGAAACCGGGGACATCATGGCAGAGGCAGCACGAAAATTCGGCGTGGCGGAAACACCGCTATATCGCGAGGCACCGAACAACATCGAGGCCGAGCAGGCGCTGCTCGGCGCGATCCTCGTCAACAACGATGCGTTCTACCGCGTCTCGGACTTCCTGAAATCCGGTCATTTCTACGAGCCGCTGCACAGAAAAATCTTCGAGGTCGCCGCCGAGCTCATTCGCATGGGCAAGGTAGCGACGCCGATCACGCTGAAGACCTTCCTGCCGGCCGACGAGAAGGTCGGGGACATGACGGTTGCGCAATATGTCGTGCGGCTGGCTGTCGAGGCGGTCACCGTCGTCAACGCCGCCGACTACGGCCGCGCCATCTACGATCTCGCCACGCGACGCGCGCTGATCACCGTCGGCGAAGACATGGTCAACATCGCCTATGATGCGCCGGTCGACATGTCGCCGTCCGAGCAGATCGAGGATGCCGAGCGGCGCCTGTTCGAGCTGGCCGAGACCGGCCGCTACGATGGCGGCTTCGAGAGCTTCACCGACGCGGTTAAAACCGCCGTCGACATGGCCAACGCCGCCTATATGCGCGACGGACATCTGTCAGGTGTCGCCACGGGCCTGCGCGATCTCGACCGCCGCATGGGCGGCCTGCAGCCGTCCGATCTGATCATCATCGCCGGCCGCCCCGGCATGGGCAAGACATCGCTCGCCACCAACATGGCCTTCAACATCGCTGAGGCCTATGTGCCGGCGCAACAGGCCGACGGCTCGTTCAAGGCGGCCAATGGCGGTGTCGTCGGTTTCTTCTCGCTCGAAATGTCGTCGGAACAGCTCGCCACCCGCATCATTTCCGAGCAGACCGAAATCCCGTCGTCAAAAATCCGCCGCGGCGAGATCAGCGAGATGGACTTCGAAAAGCTGGTCGCCTGCTCGCAGACCATGCAGAAGATCCCGCTATTCATCGACCAGACCGGCGGCATCTCGATCGCCCAGCTGTCGGCGCGCGCGCGACGGCTGAAGCGCCAGCGCGGCCTCGACGTCATCGTCATCGACTATATCCAGCTGATGCAAGGATCGAGCGCGAAATCCTCGCAGAACCGCGTGCAGGAAATCACCGAGATCACCACTGGCCTGAAGGCGCTGGCCAAAGAACTTGCCGTGCCGATCATCGCGCTGTCGCAGCTGTCGCGCCAAGTCGAAAGCCGCGACGACAAGCGCCCGCAGCTCTCGGATCTGCGCGAATCGGGCTCGATCGAGCAGGATGCCGACGTGGTGATGTTCGTCTACCGCGAGGAATACTATCTGAAGAACCGCGAGCCGAAGCCCGGCACAGACGAATACATCAAATGGGAAAACGAGATGAACGAGATGCGCGGCAAGGCCGAGGTCATCGTTGCCAAGCAGCGCCACGGACCGACCGGATCAGTCAGCCTCGCCTTCCAGGGCGAGTTCACCCGCTTCTCCGACCTCGCCGAGGAGCATCATATTGCGGAGAGGTTTGAGTAGCTTTTGACCGACGTCGCACCAAAGATGCGGGACAGCAGCGCTCTACGGCGCCCCCCTCTGTCCTGCCGGACATCTCCCCCACGAGGGGGGAGATTGGCTGTCATCTACGCCAGCCCTCTTTTCTGCAACGCCGAAAGTTGGCGAAGCCCGAAGCGCAATCCGAGCTCCCCCCTCGTGGGGGAGATGTCCGGCAGGACAGAGGGGGGCGCGAAGGATCACGGCGCTCGCCAATTGGCGGGAAGGTAGCAGTTTGGCCAAATCGCGCATCCAGTTCATCTGCCAGAATTGTGGTTCAGTGCATCAGCGTTGGGCCGGCAAATGCGATGCCTGCGGCGAGTGGAACACGCTGGTCGAGGAAGGCACGTCCGGCGGCATCGGCTCGGGTCCGGCCAACACCCGCAATGCCCGCAAGGGCCGCGCCGTGGTGCTCACGACTTTGTCCGGCGACATCGAGGACGCGCCGCGCATCGTCTCCGGCATCGGCGAGCTCGACCGCGCCACCGGCGGCGGTTTCGTGCGCGGCTCGGCCCTCCTGGTCGGCGGCGATCCCGGCATCGGCAAGTCGACGCTACTCACCCAGGCGGCCGCGGCACTCGCGGCAAAGGGCCACCGCATCGTCTATGTCTCAGGCGAAGAGGCCGTCGCCCAGATCAGGCTGCGCGCGCAGCGGCTCGGCGTCGCCGACACTCCGGTGGAACTCGCGGCCGAAACCAATGTCGAGGACATCCTCGCCACCATCGCCGACGGCAAGCGGCCGGATCTGGTGATTCTGGATTCGATCCAGACCTTGTGGACCGACATGGCCGATTCGGCGCCCGGCACCGTCACCCAGGTGCGCGCCGCCGCCCAGGCGATGATCCGCTATGCGAAATCCACAGGGGCGGCGATCGTGCTCGTCGGCCATGTCACCAAGGAAGGCCAGATCGCGGGCCCTCGCGTCGTCGAGCACATGGTCGACGCCGTGCTCTATTTCGAGGGCGAAGGCGGCCACCACTACCGCATCCTGCGCACGGTCAAGAACCGCTTCGGACCGACCGACGAGATCGGCGTCTTCGAAATGTCTGACATGGGCCTGCGCGAGGTCGCCAATCCGTCCGAGCTTTTTCTCGGCGAACGCCATGCGAAAGCGCCGGGCGCTGCGGTTTTCGCCGGCATGGAGGGAACCCGCCCGGTGCTGGTCGAGATCCAGGCGCTGGTGGCGCCGTCGTCGCTGGGCACGCCACGCCGCGCCGTCGTCGGCTGGGACGGCGCCCGGCTGTCGATGATCCTCGCGGTTCTCGAGGCCCATTGCGGGGTCCGCTTCGGGACCCACGACGTCTATCTCAATGTTGCCGGCGGCTACCGTATCTCGGAGCCGGCCGCCGATCTGGCGGTGGCGGCCGCACTGGTTTCCTCGCTCACCGGTCTTGCCCTTCCGGCCGATTGCGTCTATTTCGGCGAAATCAGCCTTTCGGGCGCCGTAAGGCCGGTTGCGCATGCGCAGCAGCGCCTGAAGGAAGCCGAAAAGCTGGGTTTTGGAAGCGCGGTTCTGCCTTTAGGCAGCGAGGAACTTGCCGGGGGGATAGGGGCCGGCGCTTTCCAGCCCACCGAGCTTGCCGATCTCGTGGCGCGCATAGCCGGCTCACGGCGCAGCCGCGCCGACGAGCAAGAATGACGCGGCTCATGAAGTGGGGCAAAAGACATGCCGATTACGCTGCTTGACGGAATTCTCGTCGGCTTCACCTTGGTCTCGGCGATGCTCGCCATGGTTCGCGGCTTTTCGCGCGAAATCCTCTCGGTCATCTCCTGGATAGTGGCGGCAGCGGCGGCGTTCTTCTTCTACAAACCGGTCCTGCCTTACGTTCAGCCCTATGTCGACAATGAGAAGATTGCCATGGTGGCCGCCGCCGGCATCGTCTTCATCATCGCGCTGATCGTCGTTTCCGTCATCACCATGAAACTCGCCGACTGGATCATCGATTCCAGGATCGGCGCGCTCGACCGCACGCTCGGTTTCCTCTACGGCGCGGCGCGCGGCATTCTGGTCGTTGCGGTGGCCCTGCTGTTCTTCAACTGGCTGGCCGGTCCCAAGGCTCCGGGCTGGGTCGCCAACGCCAAGTCGCGGCCGCTGCTCGAATCGCTCGGCGCCAAGCTCGAAAGCCTGCTGCCCGAGGACCCGGAAAACGCGATCCTCAACAGGCTCAATCCTAGCCAGCCGGCACCCGAGACCGGCGCCGAGACGCCACCGGCGGCGGATGCACCGGCAGCGGACGCGCCGGCAACCGGCGACGATGCTCCGGCGCTCGATGGCAGCGAGACCGACGCGCCACCGGCCGACAATGCACCGGCCAATCCGGCGCCGGCAAACTGACGATCATGTGAAAAGCCGCAAACTCTACGTTGCTCTCGAGCAGTCATCACACTATATAGCGACTTTAGCGGAGCTGAAGATGGCAGACGCAGACGACGTGCTTTCCGCCGAAGCTGACGATCATTTCCACGACGAATGCGGTGTGTTCGGTATTTTTGGCCGGCAGGACGCCGCAGCTATCGTCACACTTGGCCTGCATGCGTTGCAGCATCGCGGCCAGGAAGCGGCCGGTATCGTTTCCTATGACGGTACCCAGTTCCATGTCGAACATCATGTCGGCCTGATCGGCGACACCTTCACCAAGCAGCGCGTCATCGACAGCCTGCAAGGCAATCGCGCGATCGGCCACACGCGCTATGCCACCACCGGTGGCGCCGGCCAGCGCAACATCCAGCCGTTTTTCGCCGAGCTCGCCGATGGCGGCTTCGCCGTCGCCCACAACGGCAACCTCACCAACGCCATGACCGTGCAGCGCGCGCTGCAGAAACAGGGCGCGATCTTCTCGTCGACCTCCGACACCGAGACGCTGCTGCATCTGGTCGCCACCAGCAGGGAACGCGATCTCAACTCGCGCTTCATCGATGCGGTGCGCCAGGTCGAGGGTGCCTTCTCGCTGGTGGCGATGACGGCAAAGAAGATGATCGGCTGCCGCGATCCGCTCGGCATCCGCCCGCTGGTGCTCGGCGATCTCGACGGCGCCTGGATCCTGGCTTCCGAAACCTGCGCGCTCGACATTATCGGTGCGCGTTTCGTGCGCGACCTGAAGCCCGGCGAGATGGTCGTCGTCACCGCCAAGGGCATCGAGAGCCTGTTTCCCTTCGAGCCGCAGAAGACCCGCTTCTGCATCTTCGAATATGTCTATTTCGCTCGTCCGGATTCGTCTGTCGAAGGCCGCAATGTCTATGAGGTGCGCAAGCGCATTGGCGCCGAGCTGGCGCTCGAAAGTCCGGTCGACGCCGATATCGTCGTGCCGGTGCCGGACAGCGGCACTCCGGCGGCGATCGGCTTTTCGCAAGCCGCGGGCATCCCATTCGAGCTCGGCATCATCCGCAATCACTATGTAGGCCGCACCTTCATCCAACCTGGCGATTCGATCCGCCACATGGGTGTCAAGCTCAAGCACAACGCCAACCGCCGCATGATCGAAGGCAAGCGCGTGG
Source organism: Mesorhizobium sp. M6A.T.Ce.TU.002.03.1.1 (assembly GCF_003997275.1). Classification (NCBI taxonomy): domain Bacteria; kingdom Pseudomonadati; phylum Pseudomonadota; class Alphaproteobacteria; order Hyphomicrobiales; family Phyllobacteriaceae; genus Mesorhizobium; species Mesorhizobium sp. M6A.T.Ce.TU.002.03.1.1. The sequence goes on along the minus strand of NZ_RZTI01000105.1, from coordinate 1,232 downwards.
TGCTGGTCGACGATTCGATCGTGCGCGGCACCACCAGCCAGAAGATCGTGCAGATGGTGCGCGATGCCGGCGCCAAGGAAGTGCACATGCGCATCGCTTCGCCGCCGACACGCGCCTCCTGCTTCTACGGCGTCGACACGCCGGAGAAGTCGAAGCTGCTGGCGTCGCGCATGTCGGTGGAAGAGATGGCCGAATTTATCCGCGTCGATTCGCTCGGATTCCTGTCGATCGACGGGCTCTACCGCGCTGTCGGCGAGGCCGGCCGCGACAACGAGCAGCCGCAATTCTGCGACGCCTGCTTCACCGGGCAATACCCGACCCGGCTTGCCGACTTCGAAGGTTCCGACAATGTGCGCACGCTGTCGCTCTTGGCGGCGGGCGGGTCGTAGGGTTGCCGGACCACGATTTGCCTTCCCCAGTTTACCCCCCTCTGTCCTGCCGGACATCTCCCCCTCAAGGGGGGAGATCGGCTGAACTATCGACTTTCGCCAATCGCGACGGTCGCAAAACGGGCGCTGAGCCGGATGAGGGCCAATCTCCCCCCTTGAGGGGGAGATGTCCGGCAGGACAGAGGGGGGTGTTTTCACGCCTACTCACGGAGGCTCTCGCATGATCCCCGCCCCTGCCCTCGATCTTTCCGGCCGCGTCGCGGTCGTCACCGGCGCCTCGCGCGGCATTGGCTACTTCATCGCCCTGGAACTTGCCGCTGCCGGAGCGCATGTCATCGCGGTTGCCCGCACCGTCGGCGGACTGGAGGAACTCGACGATCAGATCAAGGCGGCGGGCGGACAAGCCACGCTTGTGCCGCTCGACCTCGCCGACATGGCCGGCATCGACCGGCTGGGCGGTGCCATCCACGAACGCTGGGGCAAGCTCGACGTTCTCGTCGCCAATGCCGGGGTGCTCGGCGTGATCTCGCCGATCGGCCATGTCGAGGCCAAGACCTTCGAGAAGGTGATGACCATCAACGTCACCTCGACATGGCGGCTGATCCGCTCGGTCGACCCGCTGCTCAGACTCTCCGATGCCGGTCGCGCCATCGTGCTTTCCTCCAACGCCGCCCATTCGGCGCGGGCCTTCTGGGCGCCCTATGCTGCGTCGAAGGCGGCGGTCGAGACCATGATGCGTTCCTGGGCGCACGAGACGGAAAACTTGGCCCTCAGGGTCAACGCCGCCGACCCCGGCGCCACCCGCACCGCCATGCGGGCGCAGGCGGTGCCTGGCGAGGATCC
>NZ_RZTI01000104.1:0-21303 GCF_003997275.1 Mesorhizobium sp. M6A.T.Ce.TU.002.03.1.1 | reverse complement strand
ATGTCCGGCAGGACAGAGGGGGGCGCCGTGGAGCTCCGACATCAAACGGCCTCCCCCATCCTCAACTCCTTCGCTCCCTCAATTCCCAGCGGCAGATGCGTGGCCGCCACAACGATCCCTCCGCCTTCCAGATGCTTCCGCATCAGCACGGCGAATCGCTCTTCCGATGCCTTGTCCAATCCTGCCGTCGGCTCGTCGAGCAGCCACAGTGGCCGCCGGCTGACCAGCAGTTTTGCGATCGCCGCGCGCCGCCTCTGCCCAGTCGAGAGATAGCCGAACGGCAGATGGCCGATATCACCAAGTCCGACCGTCTCCAGCGCCTCTTCGGCACGCAAGAAATCCGCGCCCGAAAAATCGCGCCAGAAGCGCAGATTTTCCGTCACGGTCAACGCCGTCTTCATCGCGTTCTGGTGGCCGAGATAGTGGCAGGCCGAGGCAACCGACGGAAAATCCTCGCCGCCGCCTTCGATATGCACACGACCGGCCGCCACCGGAAGCAGCCCGGCGACGACCCTGAGCAGCGTCGATTTCCCCGCGCCGTTCGGCCCGGTGACGATAAGCGCCTGGCCTTTCTCAAGGGCAAAGTTGATGCCGGAAAAGACCGCCTCGCCGCCGCGTTCGCCGCCCAGATTTTCGGCGATCAGCCGCATTCGTTCCCCTTCGCCGGAAGTCCTAGCGCGGCTTCGGTGCGCCGCAACAAAAATGGCGATTCCGTGTCTAGAACTATTCCAGGAAATTCTCTATATGCGGGTCATCCGTGCCAGCGGTCGGCACGGGAACAGAATTAGCGCCGAACCAGCGCACGCGCCGCCTTGAACGGCTCGGGTTGGCTGGGAACGGACAGCGGAAATGGCCGTACCCGCACCTTTGCGCGTGATTGCATGCCATCGGCGTCCGTTCCCTTTCAGGCTGAACAGACAAGGACGGACGCACGTGTCAAAATCCCTCGATAGTTTCAATTGCCGCCGCACGCTGACTGCTGGTGGCGCCGAATATGTCTATTACAACCTCATCGAGGCCGAGAAGAACGGCCTCACCGGCATTGCCCAGTTGCCCTATTCGATGAAGGTGCTGCTGGAGAACCTGCTGCGCAACGAGGACGGCCGTTCCGTCACCAAGGAGAGCATCCAGGCGGTCGCCGGCTGGCTGACCGACCGGGGCACCGCCGGCGTCGAGATTGCCTATCGCCCGGCTCGCGTGCTGATGCAGGATTTCACCGGCGTTCCGGCCGTTGTCGACCTGGCTGCGATGCGCGACGCCATGGCCTCGCTTGGCGGCGACCCGCAAAAGATCAATCCGCTGGTGCCGGTCGATCTGGTCATCGACCACTCGGTCATCGTCGATGAATTCGGCACGCCGCTGGCTTTCGCCCGCAATGTCGAGCTTGAGTACGAGCGCAACGAAGAGCGCTACAAATTCCTGAAATGGGGCCAGCAGGCCTTCCGCAATTTCCGTGTCGTGCCGCCCGGCACCGGCATCTGCCACCAGGTCAATCTCGAATATCTTGGCCAGGTCGTGTGGACCAACACTGAAGATGGCGACACCACCGCCTACCCCGATACCTGCGTCGGCACCGATTCCCACACCACCATGATCAACGGTCTTGGCGTGCTCGGCTGGGGCGTCGGCGGCATCGAGGCCGAGGCCGCCATGCTCGGCCAGCCCGTCTCCATGCTGTTGCCCGAAGTCATCGGCTTCCGCCTCACCGGCAGGCTCAGGGAAGGCGTCACCGCCACCGACCTCGTGCTCACCGTCACCCAGATGCTGCGCAAGAAGGGCGTCGTCGGCAAATTCGTCGAATTCTTCGGTCCGGGTCTGTCCAACATGACGCTGGCCGACCGCGCCACCATCGGCAACATGGCGCCCGAATATGGCGCCACCTGCGGCTTCTTCCCGGTCGATGGCGAAACCATCCGCTACCTCACCATGTCCGGCCGCGAGGAAAACCGTATCGCGCTGGTCGAGGCGTACGCGAAGGCGCAAGGCATGTGGCGTGATACCGGCTCGGCCGACCCGGTCTTCACCGACCTGCTCGAGCTCGATCTCGGCGATGTGGTGCCGTCGATGGCCGGCCCCAAGCGTCCGGAAGGCCGCGTGGCGCTTGAAGGCATTCCGGACGGCTTTGCCAAGGCGATGGAGACCGAATACCGGAAGGCCGCCGAAATCGACAAGCGCTATGCCGTCGAAGGCACCAACTATGATCTCGGCCATGGCGATGTCGTCATCGCCGCCATCACCTCCTGCACCAACACCTCGAACCCGAGCGTGCTGATCGGCGCCGGGCTGCTGGCGCGCAACGCCAACCGGCTCGGGCTCAAGCAGAAGCCGTGGGTCAAGACATCGCTGGCGCCGGGTAGCCAGGTCGTCGCCGAATATCTGGAGAAATCCGGCCTCCAGAAGGAACTCGACCAAATCGGCTTCAATCTGGTCGGCTTCGGCTGCACCACCTGCATCGGCAATTCCGGCCCGCTGCCGACGCCGATCTCCAAGACCATCAACGATAAGGGCTTGATCGCCGCCGCGGTCTTGTCCGGCAATCGCAATTTCGAGGGCCGCGTCTCGCCCGACGTGCAGGCAAACTACCTTGCTTCGCCGCCGCTGGTCGTCGCCCACGCGCTGGCCGGGACCGTGACCAAGGACCTGACCACCGAGCCGCTCGGCGAGGACCGTGACGGCAACCCGGTCTACCTCAAGGATATCTGGCCGAGCTCGGTCGAGATCCAGGAGTTCATCGAAAAGAACGTGACGCGCGAACTGTTCGCCCGCAAATATGCCGACGTCTTCAAGGGCGACGAGTACTGGCAGAACGTCAAGGCGCCGGAAGGCCAGACCTACGCCTGGGACGACCATTCGACCTATGTGCAGAACCCGCCCTATTTCGACGGCATGACCGCGGGTTTCGGCACAATCGGCGACATCAAGGGCGCCCGCGTGCTCGGCCTGCTCGGCGACAAGATCACCACCGATCATATCTCGCCGGCCGGCTCGATCAAGGCGGCCTCGCCTGCCGGCAAATATCTCACCGACCATGGCGTCGGCGTCGCCGACTTCAACCAGTATGGCACGCGGCGCGGCAATCATGAGGTGATGATGCGCGGCACCTTCGCCAACATCCGCATCCGCAACCATATGCTGGGCGAGAACGGCCGCGAGGGCGGCTACACCATCCACTATCCGTCGAAGGAAGAGACATCGATCTACGACGCCGCCATGGAGTACAAGAAGGAAGGCGTGCCGCTGGTCATCTTCGCCGGTGTCGAATACGGCAATGGCTCGTCGCGCGACTGGGCGGCCAAGGGCACCAACCTCTTGGGCGTCCGCGCCGTCATCGCCCAGTCCTTCGAGCGCATCCACCGCTCGAACCTGGTCGGCATGGGCGTCATTCCCTTCGTCTTCGTAGAGGGCACCTCATGGGCCTCGCTCAACCTTAGGGGTGACGAGCTGGTCGAGATCGACGGCCTGAGCACCATCAAGCCGCGCCAGAAGATGATCGCGAAGATCACCTATGGCGACGGCACGGTGAAGGACGTTCCGATCATCTGCCGCATCGATACGCTGGACGAGCTCGACTACTTCAAGAACGGCGGCATCCTGCAATATGTGCTGCGCGATTTGGCAGCTTAGTAGGGCAGTAAGGGAGTAAGGGAGTAGGGAAGACAGCCCCTATTCCCCTATTCCCCTATTCCCCTATTCCCCTATTTTGGCGCTCCGAAGCGCGCCGTCGCCGCCAGCAGCACGCCGAGCATCAGCCCGTTGAGGATGTGCCACAGGAAATGCGTGCCGAGCGGAAAGCTGCCGCAGACCAGCGGATCGATCATCCGGCAGATGACCGACACGACGAAGATCGCCGAGCCTGCCAGATTGTACCAGCCGGCGCGATTGCCGCTGGCGGCCACCCAGGCGCCGAAGAAGGCGAGCGCCAGGAAAGGCGGCAGATAGCCGGTCGTGCCGTTTGACGCCTGGCGCAGCCAGTCCGGCACGGCCCAGGTCAACAACCCGGTGACGGCATAGAAGGCGACGAAGATGGCGATCGCCTTGCCCCATTTCATGCCGAGGAAGCGGCGCAGGTTGAACAGCGTGTAGGCCAGCGTGAACCCGGCGATCGGCAGCACGTCAGCCCAGACCGTGCCGTGGTTGGCAAAGGTATGGAACAGCGCCGAGCCGATGCCGATCGCCACCACCCACCAGGCCAGCGCTTCGGCGAAGATGCCTGTGCCGCGCCGGCGCACCTCCCGGACACCCCACAGCCCGGCGGCAAGAAAAGCCAGATTGGTGAGTGCGTTGGCCGGTTCGGCCCAGAACTCCGGCCCGGTCCGCTCGCAGTAGAGATCGACCGGCGTCAGGAGGGTTTGCCACATGCTGATTGTTGCCCGAATCGGCTTCTACCGTGAAGTGTGACCCTTCCTATTGCGCCCTTGCAGTTGGTTGCAATGGCAAATTTCACCGCAACGTGACTTCCCGTTGACTGTCGCTTCTGCCACATATTTCAGCAATCAGAACAAGGCCGGCATCACCGGCGGGAGTCCAAACGGCCATGACATCTCGAAGACCATTGCGGCTTGCGGCACTTGCGCTGGCCCTCTCGGTGTTTGCCGGCGCTGGACTTGCCGGCAATGTGCTTGCCGGCGAGGCCGACAAGCCCCAGGCTGACAAAACCTTGACCGATCAACCGCTGGGCGTGGTCGAGCTCTTTACCAGCCAGGGCTGCAATTCCTGCCTGCCGGCCGATGAATTCTTCGCCGATCTTGCCACCAAGGAGAACATCGTCGCGCTCGCCTATCATGTCGACTACTGGGATTATCTCGGTTGGAAGGACACGCTGAGCCGCAAGGAGAACACGGAGCGGCAATATGAGTATATGCGCGCCTTCGGCAATCGCTCGGTCTATACGCCGCAGGCCGTCATCAATGGCCGCAGTCATGTCAACGGAGCCAGCCGCAGGGAGGTCGACGGGGCGCTCGCCCGCATGGAGAAATCAGGCGACGGCATGCGGGTCAGCATCAAGGTCAGCCGGACCAGCGACCGCGTCATCATCGACGCCGGCGATGCCGGGACCGGCCCCAGCGATGCCCATGTCGTCATCGTCTATTTCGACCCGCCGCAGACGATCAAGATCGGCAAGGGCGAAAACACCGGCCGCAGCATGACCTACTGGAATGCCGTCTCCGGCATCCAGACCGCCGGCATGTGGCACGGCAAGGCGCAGCGCTACGAATTGCCGATGAGCGTGATTTCCAAGAAAGGCGGCTGCGCCGTGCTGCTGCAATCGGTGGGCAAGGATGGCCTGCCAGGCCCCATTCTGGGCGCCGCCATAATCCACAAGCCTTGACCACAGCGCGCCCTTCTCCCCTTGTGGGAGAAGGTGGATCGGTGCGCAGCGCCGAGAGGTTGAGGGGTGCTGGAAGAAATGAGGCGTTAAAATATGAAATGATTTTAGGCGCTTACGTCTTCAGCGCAGCGATCCTTCCAACATCCCTCATCCGACCTCGCTTCGCGAGGCCACCTTCTCCCACAAGGGGAGAAGGGAGAGCCGCGCTACCCGCCATGGTCTCAGCCAATAAAAAACCGGCGTCAGCTTGCTTCTGACGCCGGTCATTTAGGTTTTGGGATCGTCGCACCCGATTTTTCCAAGGAAAAACCGAGGTTGGTTCGATCCGACGCAGACCCGTGGGCGGGGGGCTTGGGGTTTACGAGCCAGTGCCGGACCGAACCGTCTCAGGCAACACCCGTAAATTCGTCGGACATTGGGGCATGAGCGCGGATAAAAGAAGGCAGAATTGTGGCGAAGCATCACCAATTCCAACGGGCGTTTTATAAACGTGACTGGACACTGCGGAAACGGTGCGCCGCCGCCTTTGCTCGGTCGGGCTTGCAATTCTACGGCGAAAGCGCCAACTTTGGTTGGCATAAGATTCATTCGAAGGGATCGAGGCATGACTGATCATGGCAGTGGGACGGAGGATGGGGACGCATCCGCAATACTGATCCCGCTGCATGAGGCAAGACGCGAACGCCTCGACCAGCCGGTGCGGTTCGACCGGCGCGAACTGGACCAGATCCTGAGGCTTTACGGGCGCATGGTCGCCGCCAATGAGTGGCGCGACTACGCCATCGACCATCTCACCGATCGCGCCGTCTTTTCCGTGTTCCGCCGCACCAGCGAGGTGCCGCTGTTCCAGATCGTCAAGGATCCGAAGCTGGCGCGCCGGCAAGGCGCATTCGCCGTCATCGCCGCCGGCGGCCGCATCCTCAAGCGCGGCCAGGAACTTGGCCGCGTGCTTGGCGTCTTCGACCGCACGCTGAAGCTGGTCGAGGCCTAACTACTTATTCTGGCTGCGGAATTTCTGTTCCGGCAACGAGTTGATATCGGGCGGAATTAGAGCCCCGTCATTGATCGGCAGTTGCATGAACACCGTGTCCAGCCAGCGTCCGTGCTTATAGCCGGAGCCTTCGAGGCGGCCCGAATGGCGAAAGCCGAGTTTTTCATGTAGCCGCACCGAGGCACTGTCCGGTCGGCCGTCGCCGATCACCGCGATAACCTGGCGGAAGCCCGCCGCCTTGGCCGCCTCGATCAGCCCTTGCATCAGCTTGAGCCCGACGCCTTGCCCCTTGGCCTCGGGCGCGACATAGACGGAATCCTCGACGACGAAGCGATACGCGGGGCGTGGCCGGAAGGCGCCGGCATAGGCATAGCCGAGCACGATGCCGTCTTTTTCCGCCACCAGATAGGGAAAGCCGCCCGCTATCAAACTGTCGAATCGCTGGCCCATCTCGGCACGGCTTGGCGGCTCCAGCTCGTAGCTCGCCGTGCCGTTTGTCACCGCATCGGCATAGATGTCGGTGATCCGGTCGAGGTCCGCCGATGTAGCGGCCCGTATGGTGATGCTGCTCATAATTTATGCAAATCGCTCATCTGCCTTCTATCACAGCAGAGGCCGGAACAAAAGAAAAGGGCGGCCGTTGGGCCGCCCTTACAAAACTCGCTGGTCCAGTCAGACCATGATCCCGAAAGGTGGAAACCGGCTTTCGGAAAAGATCATGGTCCAAACAAAAGCCTGTTAGCGGCGGTCGCCCATGAACTGCAGCAGGAACATGAACAGGTTGATGAAGTCGAGATAGAGCGTCAGCGCGCCCATGATCGCCTTGCGGCCGGCAACGTCGGTGGCGTCGCCCTCGAAATACATCTCCTTGATCTTCTGCGTGTCATAGGCGGTGAGGCCCGAAAAGATCAGCACGCCGAGCGCCGAAACGGCGAAGGACAGAGCCGACGACTGCAGGAAGATGTTGATCACCATCGCGATGATCAGGCCGAACACGCCCATCACCAGGAACGAGCCGAACGCGGTCAGATCGCGCTTGGTCGTGTAGCCGTAAAGCGACAGCGCACCGAAAGCCGCTGCGGTGGCAAAGAAGGTCTGCGAAATGCTGGCGGTCGTGTAGACCAGGAAGATCGACGACAGCGACAGGCCGACCAGGCCGGCATAGACCCAGAACGTCGTCTGCGCGGCAGAAACGCTCATCGACTGGACGCGGAAAGACAGGAACAGCACGGCGGCCAGCGGAGCCAGCATCACCACCCAGCGCAACGGCGACCCGAAGATCGCGTAGCCGAAGGAGGTCAGCATCTCGCCGCTCGGCAGCGTCGCAACCGCCGAAGCCGGATCGGTGGTGGTGGCCAGCATGATCGTGCCGACCGCGGCAAGGCCAGTGATGAGGAGGCCAAGCCCCATCAGATTGTAGACCTTGATCATGTAGGCGCGCAGGCCCTGGTCGATGGCAGCATCGACGCCGGCGCCGGGCACGGCGCGCGTCTGATAATTGCGAACGGGTTCAGCCATGGAAATCCTCATATTGCTTCTGCCCCGTCCGGTGTCAGGTCCATTTGGACCCAGGCGCCGCTGGCGGGGCTCCAGCATGCCTGCGGCGAAATATGATGGTTATTGGCGTCAAGAACAAGACCGTAACGGAGCGTAATGCTTCGTGAAGTCCCGGAAATCCGCTTTTTCGGCTTTCGAAGCCGCAACATTACGCAGAATTAATCAAAAACAGCCTCGCCAAGCCTTGCGATCAGAGATTGCGCAGCACCGGCGCCGCCTTGTGGCCCAGCACCCGCCAAGTGCCGGCGAGGCCAATGCCGACCGTGACCACCAGCGCAAAGACGATGGTTGCCACCGCCACATCGGGCATGAAATGCGATGGCAGCGTCATGATGCGCGCGACAACGAACCACGCGGCAACCCCGCCTGCCGCCAGCGCGAAGATCGCAGTGGCGAGGCCGATCAGCATATATTCCAGTGAAAAGGCCGCGATCAGTGTTTTCCTGGTGGCGCCCAGCGTCTTCAGCACCACGGCGTCGTGGATGCGGGCCCGGTTGCCGGCGGCCAGCGCGCCGGCCAGCACCAGCACCGACGCGATCAGCGCCACGCCGGCCGCGGCCCTGATTGCCGTGCCGAGTTGCGCCACCAGCCGGTTGACGATGTCGAGCGCGTCCTTGACCCTGACCGTCGTCACCGCGGGAAAGGCCCGGGTGACGGCGTTGAGAAGACGGGCATCGTCGGCCCCCGACGCGCCCTTTTCGGTCAGGGTCGCCAGCCAGCTATGCGGCGCGCCAGCAAATGTGCTGGGCGAGAACACCATGACGAAGTTGATGCCCATCGTCTCCCACTCGACCTGGCGGAAATTGGCGATCTTCGCCGTCACGTTGCGGCCAAGCACGTTGACGGTGATGGTGTCGCCGAGTTTCAGCCCGATCTCTTTGCCTTCCTCGGCCGAAAACGACACCAGCGGCTCACCGGCATAATTGTCCGGCCACCATGTGCCTTCGGTCAGCGTCGCATTCTTCGGCAGTCTGGCCTCGTAGGTCAGCCCGCGATCGCCGCGCAGCACCCAGGCTCCTTCCGCCGGGACCTTGACCTTGTCGACGTCGACGCCGTTCAGCGCCATCACCCGGCCGCGCAGCATCGGCACCTTGACCAGCGTGCCCTGCGGCGCCTCTTTGCCGACCAGCGCGGAGAACGCGTCGACATCGCTGCTCTGGATGTCGACGAAGAAGAAGTTCGGCGCCCGTTCCGGCAGGCTGCCGGAAATCTGTCGCCTGAGATTGCCATCGATCAGCGCCAGCGTCACCAGAAGCGTCAGCCCCAGTCCCAACGACAGCACCACCGACGGCGTCAAGGCTCCCGGCCGGTGGATGTTGCCGATGGCGAGCCGGAGTACCGTCGAGCCAACGCGCGGGCTCTTTTTGGCGGCCCATTGTACCAGCGCGCCGACGACGCGCAGCACCAGGAAGGCAAGAATGGTGGCGCCGACAAAGATCGAGGCGACGCGGCGATCGTCGGAAAACAGGATGGCCAGCACCGCCAGGAACAGCGCGATGCCGAGCGCCGCCGCCACGTAGAGCGGGCGAGGAAAACCGCGGCCCTCAAAACCCATTTCGCGAAACAGCGCCGTCGCTGGAACGTCGCGCGCACGGCCGAGCGGCAGCAAGGCGAAAGCCAGCGTCACCAGCAGCCCGAACAGCGCCGCCATGCCGAGCGCGCCGGGATAGAACCCGCCTTCCGCCGGCACCGGAATGATCGACTGGAGTGCCGCGCTCGCGGCGAACGGCATCAGCGCGCCAAGCACAACGCCAAGCGCGATGCCGAGGGCGGCGATCATCAGGATCTGCACGAGGTAGACGGCAAAGACGAAACCGCCCGATGCGCCCAGGCTCTTAAGGGTGGCGATGACGCCGCGCTTGCCGTCGAGATAGGCGCGCACCGCATTGGCCACGCCGACGCCGCCGACCACCAGCGCAGTCAGCCCGACCAGCGTCAGGAACTGGGAGAACCGTTCGATGTTAGACGACAACGCAGGTGCTGCGTTGCTGCGCGTGCGGATGGTCCAGCCGGCCTCGGGAAAGTTCTCCCCGGCCTGCTCCTGGATCGCCTTGATACCCGCTTCGCTGGTGCCGACGGGCAGGCGGATCTTATAGGCATTTTCGACAAGGCTGCCGGGCTGAATCAGGCCGGAAGCGGCAAGCCCGTCCGTCGAGACCATCAGCCGCGGCGCAAAGCCGAAACCGTCGGATACCGCGTCCGGCTCGCTGACGAGCCGGGCGCGCAGTTCGAATGTGGCGCTGCCGAGCTTCAGCCGGTCGCCGATCCCAAGGTTCAGCCGCTCGAACAAAAGATCGGGGGCAGCGGCGCCGAAAATACCGGATCTTTCGCCGAACAATTCCTGCTTCGACAGCGCCGGCTCGGTCTCCAGCGCGCCGTAGAGCGGATAGGCTCCGTCGACCGCCTTGGCCTCGACCAGTGCCTGGTCGGAACCGTCCACGAGCCGCGCCATCGAGCGCATGTTGGCGCTGTGCGAGACCGTGCCCAGCCCGTCGAGAAAGACGTGCTCGGCTTGCGTCGATGCGCGCTGGTTAAGCTGGAAACGAAGATCGCCGCCGAGCAGCGACTGGCCTTCGTTGGCGACACCGGCAGTAATCGCCCGGGCCACCGAATTGACGCCGCCGATCGCCGCGACGCCGAGCGCGATGCAGGCAAGGAAAATCAGGAAGCCGGACAGTCCCCCGCGCATCTCACGCAGCGAGAAGCGGAAGGCGAGCTTCAGCGTGCGCGACCAGGCAACCCCCTCATCCGGCCGCTTCGCGGCCACCTTCTCCCCGAGGGGAGAAGAGGTTGCCAACGCCGGCGTCAGCCTCTTCTCCCCGGCGGGGAGAAGGTGGCCCGAAGGGCCGGATGAGGGGGCCTTGTCAGCCATGGCGCTACGCCGTCACTTTGAGCAACGGTGCGTCCTCGATCCGGCCCGACCGCATCGACACCTGCCGGGAGCAGCGTGCGGCGAGCGCCGGATCATGGGTGACCAGCACCAGCGTCATGCCGCGCGCGGCCGCCTTGGCGAACAGAAGATCGGCAACCTGCCGCCCGGTTGCCTGGTCGAGATTGCCGGTCGGCTCGTCGGCGATCAGGATGCGCGGTGAAGGCGCCAGCGACCGGGCGATCGCCACACGCTGCTGTTCGCCGCCGGACAATTCGCCTGGATAATGAGTGACGCGATCGCTCAACCCCACCGCCTCCAGCTCCCGCGCCGCCACCCCGAACGGATCTGCATGGCCGGCAAGTTCCAGCGGCACTGCGACATTTTCAAGCGCAGTCATGTTGGGAATGAGGTGGAAGGACTGGAAAACGATGCCAATGTTTCGCCCCCGAAACGATGCGATCTGATCTTCGCTCTTGCCGTTCAGCAATTCGCCTGCAATTCGTACCGTGCCCGAATCGACCCTTTCCAACCCAGCCAGAACCATCAGTAGCGTCGACTTTCCCGAGCCCGACGGCCCGACGATGCCGGTCGCCTCGCCACTTGCCACATCGAGGCTGACATCTTTCAGCACATGAACGGAAGACGCTCCTTCGCCGAGCGTCAGCGATACGTCTTTCAGCGCGATGACGGCTTCTGTCAAAATAAAATCGTCCTATATGGGAGAGTGGAGGCCAGAATTCGGCCTGCCGCCAACGTAATGTTCTTGGTCATATGGGGCCTGCCACATGGCTTTCAAACACCCTCTTGCCGCAGTCTTCATCCTTTTCCTCGGAATTTGCGGCGCCATTTCGTCGGCGCGCGCCGAACCCCTGGAGATTGTCGGCTTCGGCGACAGCCTGATGGCGGGTTTTGGCCTCGGACCGGACGAAGGCTTCACCCAAAAACTCGAGGCAGCACTTCGCGCCAAGGGCCACGATGTGACGATCGCCAATGCCGGTGTCTCCGGCGATACGTCGAGCGGCGGCCTGTCGCGTCTCGACTGGTCGGTGCCGGACGGCACCCAGCTTGTCATCCTCGAGCTCGGCGCCAACGACATGCTGCGCGGCGTTTCTCCCGATATCACGCAAAAGAATCTGGACGCCATGCTGGCGAAGTTGAAGCAGCGCAAGATCGCCGTGCTGCTGGCCGGCATGCGTGCCGCACCCAACCTCGGCGCCGACTACCAGAACGGCTTTGACGCGATCTTTCCGAAACTGGCGGAAAAATACGGCGTCCCGCTCTATCCGTTCTTTCTCGACGGCGTCGCCGGCGAGCCCGCTTTGCAGCTCGAGGACGGCCTGCACCCGAATGCCAAGGGCATCGACCGCATGGTCGAGCGCATACTGCCGGATGTCGAAAAGGCCATTGCCGTGATTCAGGGCAACTCTTGAAGAACTGGACTTCGAGGAGGCTTCGCCTTCCCCAGGGGAAGATTTTAGGCGGGCCTGCGACCAACAAACCACTTGCCCCGCTCGATTATCGATGATTCGCTAGGGACAAGAGTTCGATTCGAGGACAGGAGGCTTGCCATGCCGCGTCTTTTCACCGCCCTCGAAATACCGCGTGATGCCGCCCTTTCGCTGTCCCTGCTCCGGGGCGGCCTGCCCGGGGCCCGCTGGATCGACGTCGAGAACTACCACATGACGCTGCGCTTCATCGGCGATGTCGAGGGCCATGTCGCCGACGAGATCGCCAACGCGCTCGATCGTGTCCACCGCCCGTCCTTCCAGCTGACGCTGTCCGGCGTCGGCGCCTTCGGCCAGAAGAAACCGCATGCGGTGTGGGCCGGCGTTTCCGCCTCGCCCGATCTTTCAGCCCTGCAAGCCGAGATCGAGCGCATCTGCCAGCGCCTCGGCATCCCCGCCGATCCGCGCAAGTTCATGCCGCATGTAACGCTGGCCCGCTTACGCAATTCGAGCCCGCTCGACGTCGCCCAGTATCTGTCGGCACGCGGCAACTTTTCGACGCTGCCCTTCCGCGTCGGCCGCTTCGTCCTGATGTCATCGCGCGATTCGGTCGGCGGCGGACCCTACATCGTCGAGGAGGCCTGGCCGCTGTCTGGCGCCGACAGCCGCGCTTCGAGCCGCGTCGCCAGCGCCTCCGATGCTTCGCGGATCATGCGGTAGACCGAGGCAAACGCCTCCGGCCCCTCGTGATAAGGGTCCGGCACGTCGCTCACTCTTCCCTGCGCAAACTCCAGGAACAGATGGACACGGTCGCGCATGGCGGCAGGCACCAGCGCTTTCAGATCCCGGAGATTCGATCTGTCCATCGAGAGAATGAGGTCGAACCGCGAAAAATCGTCCGGTGTCAGCTTGCGCGCCCTCTGTCTGGAAATATCGATGCCGTGCCGCTCTGCGATCGACATAGAGCGCGGGTCGGGTGCCGCGCCGGCTTCCCAGTCGCTGGTCCCGGCCGAATCGAGCAGGATATCCCGATCGAGGCCGCGCTCCGCCAGGACGGCGCGCAACACGCCCTCCGCCAGTGGCGATCGGCAGATATTGCCGAGACAGACGAAAAGAATGGATTTTATCGGCTTTGCGCTCATCGATCCGGCACTATGCTGAAGACTGCAAATCCAGATAGCACGGGAAACGAACATGGCGAGAGAGAAACTGAGCAAGGCGGCGGTCGCCGAGGCGCTGGCCGGTCTCGATGGCTGGTCGCTGGCCAAGGATGGCGGCTCGATCGCGCGCAGCTTCACCTTCAACAACTTTTCCGAAGCCTTCGCCTTCATGACCCGCGTCGCCCTGGCGGCGGAGAAAATGGACCATCACCCCGACTGGTCGAATGTCTACAAGACCGTGAACGTGACGCTCAACACCCATGATGCCGGCGGCCTGACCGCGCTCGATTTCGAACTGGCCAAGACGATGAACCGCTATTTCGATTAGGTCGTTGGAGATCTGAAGACGCCGTAGCCGCTCGCTCCGCCCAGGATGACGACGGGAGGGGCGTTTCCGCAAACTCCAAAGCGGGCGATTGCCCGCCACTTGCAGGCCAGCATCACCTGATTTTCAGGCCGGGAACGGCCGAGCTCTTGTAGTGGACGGGCGCTTTCACCACATTTCCCGCTGGCAGGCGCGCGTGGAACGACGAGCGCAGCCTCGTTAGGAGAGGTTGATGGCGCAAAAATCCAGTTTTGATTTCTTCGGCTTTGGCGGCAAGCCGGGCGACGCGCGCGAAGTGCGCGAGAACTTCTGGCGCACGGCCAAGAAGGCTGCCCGGCAAATCCCGTTCATGGAAGAGCTGGTCGCCGCCTATTACTGCGCCATGGACAAGAACACGCCGCTGCGCGCCAAGGGCATTTTGCTGGCGGCCCTCGGCTATTTCGTGCTGCCGACGGACGTCATCCCCGACTTCGTCTTCGGGCTGGGCTTTACCGACGACATCGCCGTGCTGACCGCCGCGATCACTGCCGTCAAAGCCCACATCACCCCCGCGCACCGGCTCGCCGCCAGGCAGGCGATAGCCGACAACAGCTGAGCCGGCGATAAGGCAGAAAAGTCAAACTCTTGCCGCTTTCGTGGCCTCCAAGTCGCGACAGGGACGTTGCAACTGCCGCTTTTCGAGCGACGGGCGCAAGGATGGCGGCGGTTTCCTGGGGTGGAAGTCCTTTTCCCAAGGGAAGTTCACCGTTTGGTAACCCAGATTAAATCAAAATGAAGCGACGGGCAGGACGCCGAGCCGGCCTGCGTCCGCACCATTTGGAATACGGGAAAAGCGATGCGCGGATTGATTGCTACAATTTCGAGCCTGGCACTGGTGGCCATGACAGCGCCGGTGTTGGCGCAGTCGGCGACCAAGATCGGCCAGCACAATGCCTGGGGCACTTACAGCTACCAGGCGTCGGGCGGCAAGGTTTGCTATGTGCTGACCGTGCCGACCGACAAGCAGCCGCCGACGCTTGATCACGGCGACATGTTCTTCTTCGTCAGCCAGCGGCCGGGACAGCAGGTGTCCTATGAGCCGCAATTCATCGCCGGCTACAATTTCCAGGAAAACTCCAAGGCCACCGTCACCATCGACGGCAAGAGCTTTTCCATGTTCACCCGCGGCAAGTCGGCCTGGGTCGAGAACGCCGCCGAGGAGCCGGTGCTGATCGCCGCGATGAAGTCCGGCAGCGACATGAAGGTGCAGGCGAAGTCCGGCCGCGGCAACACCACCACCTATGTGTTTTCGCTGAAAGGCATCTCGGCGGCGCTGTCGTCTATCGCCAAGTGCAAATAGCCATAGGCCGAGTTTGAGTAAGGGCCGGGCCGCAAGCCCGGCTTTTTTGCTTTTGAAGCGCCGCCGGCCGGCACATTGCAGCGAGCCTTGCCCCGCCGCCGCCCATGACTCCGCCATCAACCTGTGCTATGCGCCGCGCTTCATTTCGGGCACGATGCTGTAATCGGCCGCAAATCGCTTATATTGGCGCAACAATGACCCTTTCATTTGATCTTACCACTGACGGCGCCCGTGACGCGTTGCGCGCCCGCGCCATGCCGGCCGAAAAACCGTCCCTGATCGGCCTGACACGGGCCGAGCTTGGCGCCGCCCTCATTGCGTCAGGCATCGTGCCGGAGCGCCAGGCCAAGATGCGCGCCCAGCAGCTCTGGCACTGGATGTATGTGCGCGGCGTCTCCGACTTCGCCGGCATGTTCAACATCTCCAAGGATCTGCGCGCCGAGCTCGACAAGCATTTCACCATCGCCAGGCCCGAGATCGTCGAGGAGCAGATTTCCTCCGACGGCACGCGCAAATGGCTGTTTCGCTTTCCGCCACGCGGTGCCGGCCGGCCGGTCGAGATCGAGACCGTCTACATCCCCGAAGAAGGCCGCGGCACGCTGTGCATCTCCTCGCAGGTCGGTTGCACGCTGACCTGCTCCTTCTGCCACACCGGCACGCAAAAGCTGGTGCGCAACCTGACGGCGGAAGAAATCCTCGCTCAGCTTCTGACCGCCCGCGACCGGCTCGGCGATTTCCCCGACCGCGACACGCCCGACGGCGCCATCGTGCCGGCCGAGGGCCGGAAAGTGTCCAACGTCGTCATGATGGGCATGGGCGAGCCGCTCTACAATTTTGAGGCGGTGAAGAAGGCGCTGCTGATCGCGTCCGACGGCGACGGGCTGTCGCTGTCGAAGCGCCGCATCACGCTGTCGACCTCCGGCGTCGTGCCGGAGATCTTCCGCACCGGCGAGGAGATCGGCGTCATGCTGGCGATCTCGCTGCATGCCACCAATGACGATCTGCGCGACCTGTTGGTGCCGATCAACAAGAAGTATCCGTTGAAAGAGCTGATCGCCGCCTGCCGCGCCTATCCCGGCCTGTCGAACGCCCGCCGTATCACCTTCGAATATGTGATGCTGAAGGACGTCAACGATTCGATCGAGGATGCCAAAGGATTGATCAAGCTGCTCAAGGGCATTCCGGCCAAGATCAACCTGATCCCGTTCAACCCGTGGCCGGGCACCAACTACCAGTGCTCGGACTGGGAGACGATCGAGAAGTTCGCCGACTACATCAACAATGCCGGCTATGCCTCGCCGATCCGCACGCCGCGCGGCCGCGATATCCTCGCCGCCTGCGGCCAGCTCAAGTCGGACTCGGAGCGCATGCGCAAGGTCGACCGGCTGGCGCTGGAGGCGATGATGATCGCGGGGCACGGCGAGGCGTGAATCGTCTTGTTGCCTGGTTCGGCCACGTCGCATTCATATCTTTGGGTTATGTCATTGCCGTCCTGGTTGCGGTCGCCGCCACCTTCTTCGTGTTGCTGCTCCCGACCGTCCTGCCGGATGGCGGCGCCTGGGGATCGTTTTACCGCAGCGTCCGCGGTGTGGGCTTTGTTTACCAATCCGTGCTCATGACTACTTTCCTGACGGCGCTGCCCGGTTTTCTGCTCACGCTGCTTGTCGCCCGTGGACAAGGCTGGAACCGCTGGCTGCCATTTGCGTGCGCTGGCGCCCTGAACGCCATCCTCGCGCTTCTGGTCTTAAGCGCCTGGACACAAACGACCCCGTTGAACATATCCGCTGCGCCACTCCTGCCCTGTCTACCCGGTGGATTCTCCGGCGGTTATGCCTACTGGGCAGTAACCGGGCGTTTCCTTATCAAACAAAGGGAAGCAGTTTCGGCATGAACCGTCTCTTTGCCTACCTCATCCGCTTCGCCGTCATCCTGATCGGCTATGTCGTCGCCTCGCTGGCTGCCAGCGCCTTCCTCAACGTCATGTTTCTGGCGTCGCTGGGCTACACGCCGGAGCACGCGCACCCTACGGCGACTGCTTCCCTGTATTTTTCGATCCCCTTCGTTGCGCTGTTCGTCGCCTATTTCGCCTTCATGCCGGCGGCGGTCGCCATCCTCGTCTCCGAAATCCTGGGACGGCGTGATTGGCTGTTCTACGCGCTGGCGGGCGCGGTGGTCGCGGCGGTCTTCCTCGGCTTCGCTTACCAGACCGCCGATGCCAATTTCGAGATCACCGATCCGCGCGTCGCCGCTGCCGTGATCGGCTGCGGCATGGTCGGCGGCATTTTCTACTGGCTGAGCGCCGGGCGCTCGGCCGGGAGCTGGCGGCAAGCCGGAAGGTCCGCGCCTACTTCGCCTGGGCGGTCAGGATCTTGAGCGCGAAGGCCGAGAACACCCCGGCGAACAGATAATCGACGACGCGTGTGACGCGCGGGCTGGTCTTCATCGCCGCCGAGAATTTTTCCGCTGCAAACACCATCGGCGCCGTTACCGGGATCGACAGCACGACGAACATCGCGCCGAGGAAAAACAGTTTTCCGGGCGCGTTCGGGTCGTGTGCGGAGACGAACTGCGGCAGGAAAGTCATAAAGAACAGGATGATCTTCGGGTTGAGCAGATTGACGCCGAGCCCCGCCGCCCAGGCGCGGAACAGCGAAATCTCAGGCCCGCTCTTCTTCTCGGGCGAAAACGCCGATCCCTTGGTGATCGCCTGCCACGCCAGGAAGACGAGATAGCCGGCGCCGAAAATCTTGAGCGCAAGAAAGGCCGCCGGCGAGGCAACGATCAGCGCCGAGATGCCGACCACCACCAGCGTGGTGTGGATCAGCGTGCCGCACAGTGCGCCCGCCATCGAGGCAAAGCCGGCGGCGCGACCATGGCTCAGCGTGCGCGAGACGAACAGCGTCATGTCGGGACCCGGCGTGATCGCCAGGATCACGGTGGCGATGGCGAACTGGATCAGCGTGGTGGTGTCGGGAATGAAGGACATGGGCGGGCCCCTGAATGAAGAAGGCGCAGCCTATACCGCAAGCGCCAAGCCGGCGCCAGCTTCTGGCCGGCACCACGGCTGATCCAGTATGCCAGCAGCGACCGGGGGATCGTTCGTCCCTTGCGCTAGCCGGAACCGGCGTGATACCTCGCCCGCGAAGAACCCCGTCGCGGAACCGCCCACAATGCCAAAAGCAAAAGCCGTCAAGAAAGTCGTGCTCGCCTATTCCGGCGGCCTCGACACCTCGATCATCCTGAAATGGCTGCAGACCGAGCTCGGCGCCGAGGTCGTCACCTTCACCGCCGATCTCGGCCAGGGCGGCGAGCTGGAGCCGGCGCGGCGCAAGGCCGAGATGATGGGCATCAAGGACATCCGTATCATGGATGTTCGCGAGGAGTTCGTTTCCGACTTCGTTTTCCCGATGTTCCGCGCCAACGCCGTCTATGAAGGCACCTATTTGCTCGGCACCTCGATCGCCCGCCCGCTGATCTCCAAGCACCTCGTCGAGATCGCCAACGAGACCGGCGCTGATGCGATCGCCCACGGCGCCACCGGCAAGGGCAACGATCAGGTCCGCTTCGAGCTCGCGGCCTATGCGCTCAACCCCGACATCAAGGTCATCGCGCCATGGCGCGACTGGTCGTTCAAATCGCGCACCGACCTGATCAACTTCGCCGAGCAGCACCAGATTCCGGTGCCGAAGGACAAGAAGGGCGATGCGCCGTTTTCGGTCGACGCCAACCTGCTGCACTCGTCTTCCGAGGGCAAGGTGCTGGAAGACCCGTGGACCGAGCCGCCGGAATTCGTCCACCAGCGCACCGTCTCGCCGATGGACGCGCCGGACAAGGTGACCGAGATCGAAATCGAATTCCTGAGGGGTGATCCGATCGCGCTCGATGGCAAGAAACTGTCGCCGGCAACGATGCTGGCGGCGCTCAACGATCTCGGCCGCGACAACGGCATCGGCCGGCTCGACCTGGTCGAGAACCGTTTCGTCGGCATGAAATCGCGCGGCGTCTACGAGACCCCCGGCGGCACCATCCTTATCGCCGCCCACCGGGCGATCGAATCGATCACGCTCGACCGCGGCGCCGCCCACCTCAAGGACGAGTTCATGCCGCGCTATGCCGAGCTGATCTATAACGGCTTCTGGTTCGCGCCCGAGCGGCTGATGCTGCAGGCAATGATCGACAAGAGCCAGGAAGATGTCGAAGGCACGGTGCGGCTGAAGCTCTACAAGGGCAACGTCATCGTCACCGGCCGCAAGTCGAAGAAGACGCTCTATTCCGATGCGCTGGTCACCTTCGAGGACGATCGTGGCGCCTACGACCAGAAGGACGCCGAAGGGTTCATCCGCCTCAACGCGCTGAGGCTAAGGACGCTGGCGGCGCGTAGTCGAAAAAGCTAGCCAGTTCCTCTGTACAGAGGGATTTGGCTCTCTGTACAGAGCCTTAAAGGGACTGTGGCGGCCGGCCTGCAGCCGAAAGGCACTTCTTCAGCTCAACATTGCCTGAAGAATACGCGAGGGAAGGACCATGCGAAAACTGATCTCTACCGGCTCGCCGTTCGAGAAGGCCGCCGGTTATTCGCGCGCCGTGGTGCAGGGCAACTGGTGTTTCGTTTCCGGAACGACCGGCTACGACTATGCGACCATGTCGATGCCGGAGACGGTCGAGGCGCAGACGCGCAATTGCCTGGCGACGATCGCCAAGGCGTTGCAGGACGGCGGCTTCGAGATGGCCGATGTGGTGCGGGCGCATTACTACATCACCGACGCGGCTTTCGTGGACATCGTCTTTCCGATCCTCGGCGAAGCCTTTGGCGACATCAGGCCGGCGGCGACGATGATCGTCTGCCAGCTCAACAAGCCGGAAATGAAGATCGAGATCGAGGTGACGGCACTCAAGCGCACGGCCTGAGCGCGTCGGTGCGGGGCGCCAAGGATCGCCAAAGATGCTCTGAACCAAACGCTTGCGCATAGCCCGCTTGGCGTTTAGCAAGGCCGCGGCTCACGACAGCGCCGCGCGTCCTTTTGGACGCGCAAAGGACGCTGTAGAATTTTGTTTCTGCGCATGATCCTTTCCGAAATCGATTCCGATTTCGGGGTCATGCGCCACAATTAGGATGGTTCTGATGGCTTCGAAAAATCTTCTCCTGCTCGCCGGCGACGGCATCGGCCCCGAGGCCATGGCCGAGGTGAAGAAGCTGATATCAGCCATGAACGACAAGCTCGGCAGTGGTTTCGTCACCGATGAGGGGCTCGTCGGCGGCTGCGCCTATGACGCGCATGGCGCGGCGATTTCCGATGCCGACATGGCCAAGGCGATGGCCGCCGACGCGGTGCTGTTCGGCGCCGTCGGCGGGCCGAAATGGGATGCGGTGCCCTATGAAGTGCGCCCGGAAGCCGGGTTGCTGCGGCTGCGCAAGGATATGGAGCTGTTCGCCAATCTCAGGCCGGCCATCTGCTATCCAGCGCTGGCGGCGTCCTCCTCGCTCAAGCAGGACGTGGTCGAGGGTCTCGACATTCTGATCGTGCGCGAACTCACCGGCGGCGTCTATTTCGGAGAGCCCAAGCAGATCATCGATCTCGGCAACGGCCAGAAACGCGGCATCGACACGCAAGTCTACGACACGTTCGAGATCGAGCGCATTTCGGGTGTTGCCTTCGAATTGGCGCGCACCCGCAAGAACCACGTCACTTCGATGGAAAAGCGCAATGTGATGAAGTCAGGCGTTTTGTGGAACGAGGTCGTCACCCAGACCCACAAGGCGCGCTATGCCGACGTCAAGCTCGACCACATGCTGGCGGACGCCGGCGGCATGCAGTTGGTGCGCTGGCCCAAGCAGTTCGACGTCATCGTCACCGACAATCTGTTCGGCGACATGCTGTCCGACATCGCCGCCATGCTGACCGGCTCGATCGGCATGCTGCCGTCGGCATCGCTCGGCGCGCCGGATGCCAAGACGAAAAAGCGCAAGGCGCTCTACGAGCCGGTGCATGGCTCGGCGCCCGACATATCAGGCAAAGGCATCGCCAATCCGATCGCCATGATCGCCTCCTTCGCCATGTGCATGCGCTATTCTTTCGGCATGGTAACCGAAGCAGACCGTCTGGAAAGCGCCATCGCCGCCGTGCTCGACGACGGCCTGCGCACCAGGGATATTCATTCGCCAGGGATGACCGAGGTCGGCACCACCGAGATGGGCGATGCGATCATCGCCAAGTTCCTGGGCTGAGCCTGTGGCGGTCGACGTCCGCTGGGCGACGACCGGGGATGCGGCTGCACTCGCCACCATGC
>NZ_RZTI01000103.1:0-21587 GCF_003997275.1 Mesorhizobium sp. M6A.T.Ce.TU.002.03.1.1 | reverse complement strand
GAATAGGGGAGTAGGGGAGTAGGGCAGTAAGGCAGTAAGGCAGTAGGGCAGTAGGTATGCGCGTCGCCGTGACTTCCCTTACTACCTTACTACCTTACTGCCTTACTGACTTACTGCCCTATTCCCCTACTCCCCTACTGCCCTATTCCCCTACTCCCTCCCAAAGGCAACACGACACCATGACGTCAGGCCCGCAATTCCCGGACGATTTTCGCGCCCAGCTGGTCGACCTCTTCCGGTGGCGGCGGGACGTCAGGCGATTCAAGCCGACGCCGCTTCCCGAAGGCGCGCTGGAGCGGCTGCTTGATGTTGCCAGCATTGCGCCCTCGGTCGGGCTGAGCCAGCCCTGGCGTTTCATCATGGTCGAGAGTGCGGAATGCCGTGCCGCCGTCAGGGCCTGCTTTGAGCGCTGCAATGCGGAGGCGCTCGCATCGTTCGGCGGCGAACGCGCCGCGCTCTATGCGCGCCTGAAGCTCGCCGGGCTGAACGAGGCGCCTTGTCAATTCGCGGTTTTCGCCGATCGCGCGACAGAACAGGGGCATGGCCTCGGCCGCCTGACCATGCCCGCGACCATCGAGTATTCGGCGGTGATGGCGATCCATACCTTTTGGCTGGCGGCGCGCGCCGAAGGAATAGGCATGGGATGGGTCTCGATCCTCGATCCGGCCGAGATGGCGACGATCCTCGACGCGCCGCCCGAGTGGACGCTGATCGGCTACTTCTGCGTCGGCTACCCCTGCGAGAACCACAGCGTGCCGGAGCTGGAACGGGAGGGCTGGGAGGTCCGGCGCGCTTCGACCATCATAACGCGCTGACTGAGCACCTCCCCTGTCGAGCACCTCCCCTTGGCAACAAGCCGGGCGGCTTGTATAGAGCCCGCCACCCTCAATTCCATTCTCCATCACAAGGACGACCCCATGGCGCTCGAACGCACATTTTCCATGATCAAGCCGGACGCGACCCGGCGCAATCTCACCGGCGCCATCACCCAGATGCTCGAAGAAGCCGGCCTGCGCGTCGTCGCCTCGCGCCGGGTGTGGATGAGCCGCCGCGAGGCGGAAGGTTTTTATGCCGTCCACAAGGAGCGGCCGTTCTTCGGCGAGCTGGTCGAGTCCATGTCGTCGGGCCCGACCGTCGTGCAGGTGCTGGAAGGCGAGAACGCCATTGCCAAAAACCGCGACGTGATGGGCGCCACCAACCCGGCCAACGCCGCCGAAGGCACCATCCGCAAGGTGCACGCGCTGTCGATCGGCGAGAATTCGGTACACGGCTCCGACGCGCCGGAAACCGCCGCGCAGGAAATCAAATACTGGTTCTCGGACACCGAGATCGTCGGCTGAGCTGATAGTCCAGATCAACATGTCATATGAAAAAAGGCCAGCGCAATGCTGGCCTTTTTTCGTTGCGGCGATCCAGCACCGGAGGCAGGGGCCGACACCTCCAACTGCGCATGATGCTCAAAAACCGAAACCGGTTTTTT
Source organism: Mesorhizobium sp. M6A.T.Ce.TU.002.03.1.1 (assembly GCF_003997275.1). Lineage (NCBI taxonomy): Bacteria > Pseudomonadati > Pseudomonadota > Alphaproteobacteria > Hyphomicrobiales > Phyllobacteriaceae > Mesorhizobium > Mesorhizobium sp. M6A.T.Ce.TU.002.03.1.1. The sequence goes on along the minus strand of NZ_RZTI01000103.1, from coordinate 20,107 downwards.
GAGCGATCAGGTCGCGGCATTGAAGCGCAGGATGACGCGATCGTCCTTGTCGACGATGATGAGCTTGCCGGCGTCGACGTGATATGATGCCGCCTTGGCCAGCGCCTCGAACAGCGCCTTTTCCTCGGCCATGACGTCGGACGCGCAGGCCTTAAAGGTCGAACCGATGTCACTGATGGCGATGGTCGAACCATCGACTTTTGCGGTGGCGAAGTAGACGTTGCAAGGGCCGCTGCCGCCGGCCTTGCCGGCCTCGTCGATCCTGAACGTCGCCTGCGGCTCGGCGATCACACCAATGCCGTCGATATATTCGATCAGCCAGCTCTGCCCGAATACCGGGGCCGATGCCGGTTTTTCGCTCACCATCTTCAGCATGATGGTCTGCGGCGCGTTGCTCAGCGGATCGACCTGGTGGCGCGTATCGGAGATGAACAACAGCCTGTCGTCGACGGTGATGCGCGCCTGCAGCGCATAGGTCATGCCAGGCCGGATCACCTGGGGATCAAAGCTGATCTCGAACTTGATCGGCACCTGGCCGGCCGGCGCGACCTTATGCTCGCCGATGACAGTGGCTGGCGCATCGGCGAGCGAGACATCGGCAAGCTGCACGGAAAGCACGGCGTTGGGCGGCAGCGCGATGCGCTCGCGATACATCACCTCGCCCTTCAGGGTCCTCTCGGCAGCAACGGACAACTCAGGCACCACCAGTATACCAACGACCAGCGGCATGACACCGAAGATGAAGAACTCGGCGATCCTGCCCAGCATGATCCTGCTCCCCATAGCGCACCAAACTGGTCGGAAGGTCTCGCAGGATTGCGGTGGTTCCGTGGCGCCCACACGGACTATTCGCACGACGGTGCGTTCCGGCGGCTTGCGGGCTTGTCGTCGGTCTCTTTTGGCGTGACCGGCAAAATTTTGCTTGAGCCAGGCCCCTCGCGATCACGAAGTCGTGTTCCCAAAAAGATGTAACACAGCGAGCCTCGGGACCGAACTGACCAATGCGCGCTTGAGGAACGGCGCGCTCAACAACCCAACCGGAGGTGAAATCATGTCAACAAGATCAACCGTGAGCGCGGCATTTCTGGCCGGCGCCGTTGCCACGGCTCTTGCTTCTTTTGCGACAGCCGCGCCGCTGTCCGAGGCAGAGGTCAAGGCAGCGATGGATGCCGGCAAGGAGAAGTGCTTTGGCGTCGCCCTGAAGGGGCAGAACGACTGCGCAGCAGGACCTGGCACGACCTGCCAAGGCACCTCGACTGTCGATTACCAGGGCAACGCCTGGAAGTTTGTCGATGGCGGCACCTGCACGACGATGGACCTGCCCGGCGACCGCAAGGGCTCGCCCACGGAGCTGACCCGCGACATCCCGTCCTAAGCAATGCAACCTGCCCGGAAAGCGGAGACGAAGATGTACGGTCTGGCCATTCACCCAGCGTCGCGCATGTCGAAAACCTCGCGCTTTCCGGCGCACCGGGTCGCCGGCCTTGCCGGCACCAGTTTCAAGCATGAACATCTACCCGCGATCCTCGGCGACGACCCAAAAGACGGTTTCTTCGAGGTCCACGCCGAAAACTACATGGGCGCCGGCGGCCCGCCGCACGATGCGCTGACCAAGATCCGCCGCGACTATCCCGTTTCACTGCACGGGGTGTGCATGTCGATTGGCGGACCGCGGCCGCTCGACAAAGCCCATCTCGGTCGTTTCACGGCGCTCGTCGACCGCTATGAGCCGGCGCTCGTTTCCGAGCATCTCGCCTGGTCGACCCACGACACCACCTATTACAACGACCTGCTTCCCCTGCCCTATACGCCGGCAACGGTTTTGCGCGTGGCGGATCACATCGACGAAGTGCAGGAGGCGATCGGCCGCCCGATCCTGCTCGAGAACCCCTCGACCTACGTCCTTTTCCCGGAAGCGACGATGAGCGAGACGGATTTCATCCGCGAGCTGATGCGGCGTACCGGTTGCGGCTTGCTGCTCGACATCAACAACGTCTTCGTTTCGGCCACCAATCACGGCTACTCAGCCCTTTCCTACCTCGCGGATTTCCCGCTCGATCATGTCGGCGAAATCCATCTGGCCGGGCACGCCGAGCAGGAGGATGACGAGGGCGATCTGCTGCTCATCGACAGCCATGACGGCCCGGTCGCCGACGCGGTCTGGACGCTTTTCGATATCGTTATCGGCCGATGCGGGCCGCTGCCGACGCTGATCGAATGGGACAGCGACATTCCCGATTGGCCGGTGCTCAAGGCGGAAGCCGCCGCCGCCCAAGCGATCCTCGATCGTCATGCCGACAGCCATTGTATATTCGGAAAAGCCCATGCCGCAGGATGAGCTCCAATCGGGCGATCTCGGCCGCCGGTTCGACTATGCCGCGGCATTCACCGCCGGTTTGCTCGATCCTGATTGTGTCCCGCCTGACGCTGTCTCGGGGCCGAACGGGAAGGCTGCGGTCAAGCGATATGCGGTCCACCGCAACAACGTCACGGTCAGCCTGATCGATGCGCTGGCCGCCAGTTTTCCAGCGACGCTGCGCATCACCGGCCCGGACTTCTTTCGCGCGATGGCGCGCTTTCATGTCCGCGAAACGCCACCCACCTCGCCGCTTCTGTTCGAATACGGCCGCGACTTTCCCGATTTCATCGAGCGCTATGAATACGCGCAGTCGATGCCGTGGCTGGCCGATGTGGCGCGCCTGGAGCGGGGTTGGCTCGATGCCTATCATGCCGCTGACGCGGAACCGTTGGCTTCCGGAGCGCTGGCGTCGATCCCGCCCGAACGACTGGCCGATACCGTGTTCATGCCGCACCCGGCAACGCGCGCCATATGCTCGCGCTATCCGGTCGTGACGATCTTTGCGGCAAACCGGAGCGACGGTCCTGTCGGGCGGATCCAGGCGGGCGGCCCTGAAGACGCGCTGGTCACGCGGCCCGGCCTCGAAGTCTATGTTCGCCACCTGCCGCCGGGCGGCGCTGTTTTTCTGGATCGCCTCGTGGCGGGCGAGCCGCTCGGCGCGGCGGCCGCGGCGGCATTTGCGGAGCGTGCCGAATTCGATCTTTCCGCCAACATTGCCGGACTGCTGCAAGCGGGCGCCTTCACAGCGGCACACCAGGGAGGATGACCATGACGAACCATGGGCAGAACGCCAGCACCGAGCCGCGAGGGATCGCCGCCCTCGTCGAGAGGGTGAATAGAGCCCTTCGCACGAGTGCCACACCGTCGCTGACGCAGCTCGTCCTGCGCTGCGCACTCGCCGTCCCGTTCTGGCGGTCGGGCATCAACAAATGGGACGGTTTCTTGCAGTTGAATGACGTCGCAGTGCTGCTTTTCAGCTCGGAGCTCAAGCTGCATCTGCCCGGCGGCCCTTACGATTTTCCTGCACCTGGGCTGGTGGCATTCGTCTCAGGATCTGCGGAAATCCTGCTGCCAATTCTCCTCATTCTCGGCCTGGCGACACGGCTGGCGGCATTCGGGCTGCTGCTGATGACGCTGGTCATACAGCTCACCGTGCCGGACGGCTGGCCGCTGCACATCACCTGGGCGGCGATGGCGCTTGGCATCATGGCGTGGGGGCCCGGCCGGATTGCGCTCGATCACTGGATCGGCACTGACAAAGGCTGATGGGCTTCCACGCCTCTGGCGGTGACGCGAAGCATCAATTTCGTTTCGGCACGGCCCGCTTCCAGCGGCTTGCGGCCTCGTCGTCGGCCTCCTTGGCGTCGACCCAGCCGCCTTGCGAGCCATCGGTATGGTGTTCCTTCTTCCAGAACGGCGCGCGCGATTTCAGGTAATCCATCAGGAAATTCGCCGCCTCGAACGCCGCATGCCGGTGCGCGGAGGCTGCGACCACCAGCACGATGTTTTCGCCCGGCGCGATCCTGCCATGGCGATGGATGGCGGTGAGGCCCTGCAGCGGCCACCGGGCGACCGCCTCGGCGGCGATGCGGCCGATCTCGGCCTCGGCCATGCCGGGATAGTGCTCGAGCTCGAGTGCCGCGAGCCTGCCCGCCTCATCGCGGCAGAGACCCGAGAAAGTCACCACGGCGCCGATGTCGGCGCGGCCTTGCGTCATCTTGATGATCTCGGCGGCGACATCGAAATTCTCCGCCTGGATGCGCACCGTCGGCACCACCGCACCGGGCATTTCAGCCACCCGTCATCGGCGGGAACAGCGCGATCTCGCGCGCGCCTGATATCTTCTCGCGGTGCTCGACATGTTCCTGGTTGATGGCGACGCGGATCACATCAGGATATTGCAGCGCGTTCTCGTACTCCTCGCCGCGCGATTTCAGCCAGCGCAGCAGGTCGGCCACGGTCTCGATGCCGACGGGCAATTCGACATCCTCTTCCGGCTTGCCGATCCGCTCGCGCACCCAGGCGAAATAAATGAGCTTCGTCGACATGCTACTCGTCCATGATGTGCTTGAGGCCGGCGCGGAAATAATCGTAGCCGGTGTAGAGCGTGACCAAGGCGGCGATCCACAACAGCACCAGCCCGGTCTGCGTGGTCAGCGGGAAGATCTTGTCGCCGGCAGGTCCCGCCAGCAGGAAGGCGATGGCGACCATCTGGATGGCGGTCTTCCACTTTGCCAGCTGCGTCACCGGCACCGAGACCTTCAGCGCCGCCAGATATTCGCGCAGGCCCGAGACCAGGATCTCGCGGCACAGGATGATGATCGCCGCCCACAGCGACCAGCCGGCGATGCCGGCATGGCGATCGGTGTCGGCCGCCAGCAGCAGCAGGCAAGTAGCGACCAGCAACTTGTCGGCGATCGGGTCGAGCATCTTGCCGATATTCGAGGTCTGCTGCCAGGCGCGCGCCAGATAGCCGTCGAGATAGTCGGTGATCGAGGCGAGCAGGAAAATGATCAGCGCCGACCAGCGGGCGAAGTCGCTCGACTTCAGATGCCCTTCGAGAAAAAAACACAGCACAACCAGCGGCACCGCAAGGATGCGGGCGTAGGTGAGCATGTTGGGCAGGTTGAATGCGCGCTGGGCCATATTTTTGGGAACTCTTTCTGCCTGCGTACTCAAATCAGAAGCGAATGTGGGGGGTCAACAGGCGATAGTCGATGGACCAACCGAAAATAGCAATCCATCAACTCTCGTGAAAATGGTTGTAGACCAGCTTCGCCACCTGCTCGGATATACCATCGACCTTGACCAAATCCTCGATCGCGGCGCGGCTAACCGCCTTGGCAGTGCCGAAATGCATGAGCAGCGCGCGCTTGCGGCCGGGGCCGATGCCGCTGATCTCGTCGAGCGGGCTCTTGACCATCTCCTTCTTGCGGCGGGCGCGGTGCGAGCCGATGGCGAAGCGGTGGACCTCGTCCCGCAGCCGCTGGACGAAATAGAGCACTGGATCGCGCACTGGGAGCGAAAACGAATCCCTGCCCCTGACGAAGAAGCGTTCGCGGCCGGCGTCACGGTCCTGTCCCTTGGCGATGCCGATTGCCACGACACGGTCCTCGATGCCGAGATCGGCGAGCACTTTTCGCACCGCCGTCATCTGGCCCTGGCCGCCGTCGATGAGGATGACGTCGGGCCAGGCCGGGAAACCGCCGGTGTCCTCGATGTCGTCCTCCTGTTCACTCGGGGCGGCGTCGTCCGCCGGCAGTTCGCTCTGCGGCACATCGCCATGTTCCTTCAGCAGCCGCGAAAAGCGCCGCTCCATCACCTCGCGCATCATGCCGAAATCGTCTCCCGGCGTGATCTCGGTCGAGCGGATGTTGAATTTCCGGTACTGGTTCTTGACGAAGCCTTCCGGCCCGGCGACGACCATGGCGCCGACGGCGTTGGTGCCCATGATGTGCGAGTTGTCGTAGACCTCGATGCGCGCCGGCGGCTTTTTCAGGCCGAAGGTCTCGGCGAAGCCAGTGAGCAGCCGCCCTTGCGTCGAGGTTTCGGCCAGTCGGCGGCCGAGCGCCTCGCGGGCATTCTGCAGTGCGTTGTCAGTCAAATCCTTCTTCTCGCCGCGCTGCGGCACCGAGATCGCCACCTTGCGACCCGCGCGGGTGGAGAGAGCCTCCGCCAGCAATTCCTGGTCCTCGACACCATGCGACAACAGGATGGCGCGCGGCGTCGGCTTGTCATCATAGAATTGCGCCAGGAACGAGCCCAGCACTTCCGATCCCTCCAGCGCCGGATCGGCCTTGGGGAAATAGGCGCGGTTGCCCCAGTTCTGGCCGGTGCGGAAGAAGAACACCTGGATGCAGACCTGGCCGCCTTCCTGGTGGATGGCGAAGACATCGGCCTCGTCAACGGTCTGCGGGTTGATGCCTTGGTGGCTCTGCACATGCGACAGCGCCGCCAGCCGGTCGCGATAGATGGCGGCCCTCTCGAAATCGAGATTTTCCGAGGCCTGCTGCATGGCGGCGGAGATATCGGTCTTCACCTTCTGGCTGCGGCCGGAGAGGAAGTCCTTCGCCTCGGCGACCAGCCTGGCATAGTCGCCATGCGAGATCTCGCCGGTGCACGGGCCGGCGCAGCGCTTGATCTGGAACAGCAGGCAAGGCCGGGTGCGGTTCTCGTAGAAGGAGTTGGTGCAGCTCCTGAGCAGGAAGGCGCGCTGCAGCGAATTGATGGTGCGGCCGACCGCGCCGGCCGAGGCGAAGGGGCCGAAATAGTCGCCCTTGCGCGAACGCGCGCCGCGATGCTTGTAGATGCCGGGCGAGACATGATCGCCGGTCAGCAGGATATAGGGGAACGACTTGTCGTCCCGCATCAGAACATTGAAGCGCGGCCGCAAGCGCTTGATAAGGTTGGCTTCCAACAGCAGCGCTTCGATCTCGGTGCGGGTGACGACGAATTCCATCGTCGACGTCTCGCGCACCATCCGGCCGATGCGGCTGGTGTGGAAACGGCCTTGCGCGTAATTGGTCACCCGTTTCTTCAGGCTGCGGGCTTTGCCGACGTAGAGCACGTCGCCTGCGGCATTCATCATGCGGTAGACGCCGGGCGCGTTGGGCAGCCGTTTGACCAGTGTCTGGATGACTTCGGCGCCGACCATGCCGTCGGCATCGCCGGCATGCGGCGTCCAATCGATGGCGGTGAAGGCGACCTCCGGGCCACTGGGACCGGGAGCTGACGGCTCGACGCTCTCCTCCGTCGCCTCGTCCTCGATGTCGATATCGGGGGGCAGGTCGTCGGCGGCGCTGCCTCGATTGTGTTTCTGGTCCATGGGACTCATTCGACAATGCCTGTCACATCCGGCGTCTGCCATGCAAGGTGCTGGCCGCCGTCGAGCGCTATCATCTGGCCGGTGACCGAGCGCGCGCCCCAGAGATAGCGGATGGTGGCGCCGAATTCAGGCAATTCCGGGCCGCGCTTCAGGATCAGGCCGTCGACCTGAGCGGCAAAATCGCTGTCGTCCTGGCGTGCGCTCTTCAGCGTCGGGCCGGGGCCGATGGCGTTGACGCGAATACGAGGTCCCAGCGCCTGCGCCATCATCTGCGTCTCTGTCCACAATGTCGATTTCGACAGCGCATAGGAGAAATAGCGTGGCGTCGGGCGCCAGACGCGCTGGTCGATCATATTGACGATCAGCCCCTCCTGGCCTTCCGGCAGCGCGCGGGCGAACTTTTGCGCCAAAAGTGCCGGCGCCTTCACATGGATGGCGAAGTGACGGTCCCAGGCAAGCCAGTCGAAGTCCTGAACCGTATCGTCCACGAACAGCGAGGCATTGTTGACCAGCAGTGTAACAGGTCCGAGCGCGGCTTCGGCGCGGCCGACCAGGTCGCCGACCGCGGCCATATCGGTCAGGTCGGCGGCGACCACAGCGGCGCGGCCATCCTGGCCAAAATGGCCGCCATTGATCCGCGCGGCCAGCGCTTCCGCCTCGACCCGCGAGCGGTTGCAATGGATGGCGACGGCAAAACCGTTCGCGGCAAGATCCTCGACGATAGCCTTGCCGATCCGCTTGCCCCCGCCCGTCACCAGTGCCGTTCCAGCGGCCTTGCTCATCCTGTCAATCCTCAATGTCCTCGATTTCAGCCCGACGGCGAAATATGGCCGGCCAAGCGTTAAATGCCGTTCGTACCTTGGGCAGCATTGTGGCAAAGTGGCCGGATCGGTCTTTCGCAACTGGCCGGGGACTCGGCCGCCAGACCGCAATATAGGGTGCTGGACTCCTTGCTCCAAGCCGTGTTCAGCGCGGCATTGCAAAGCCTCCTGACACCATCTGTTGCGCAGATGCAACGTCAAAGTTCGGCCTCATTCGTGCCCGGTAATGACCCAAGTTCAGGTTCGCTTCAGCCGTATTTCGACACGACATTCGGAACCGTTGAGCGCCAGATCCGTTTATCACCCCGGCGGGTTGAGGGCGCTCGTGAAAAGCAAGCCTGTGCCTGTGGCTTAAGGAGTAAAGAACAATGCAAGCCAATCTTAAATTTGCGCGACCGCTGGCGGTGGCGTTCGGGCTTTTCGCCCTCGGCGGAACCGCCTATGCTGCTGACGTGATCTCGGAAGAGCCGCCGGCACCCGCCCCGATCGCCGAACTTCCCGTCGCGTCTTGGGCTGGTCCCTATGCCGGTGTGAGCGTCGGCTACGGCTTCAGCGGCCATGCCGATGCCACGGATGTCGGCGTCGACGTCGGCACCGATGGATTCGTCGGCGGCGTCTTTGGCGGCTATCAGTGGCAGCAGGAGAACTTCGTGTACGGTGCTGAAGCCGATATCGGCTATAGCGGCATCGAGGGCGACGATGCTGGCATCGAGGCTAAAGGCGGCTTCGAAGGCTCGCTGCGCGCCCGCCTCGGCTACGCCGTCACCCCGGAGATCCTGCTCTACGGCACCGCCGGCGGCGCGCTGAAGAACCAGGAGATCGAAGCCGGTGGCGTCAGCGACGAAAACACCATGCTCGGCTGGACGGCCGGCGTCGGCACCGACATCAAGATCACCGACAATGTGTTCGGCCGTGTCGAGTATCGCTACACCGACTTCGGCGACAAGGACTTCGACGGTGTTGGCAAGGTCAAGTCCAGCGACAACCGCGTCACCTTCGGCGTCGGTATGAAGTTCTAAGTCGTCCAAGCCACGACACGAAAAAGCCGGGCCTCGTGCCCGGCTTTTTTTGTGCCCGGCGCCTGCCTTGCCGCCGATACGTCACCTTGCGTGCGAGGGCATCTTGCCTGTCGACGCAACCACGCATGATCTCGAGGTCAGCGTCGGGCCAGCATTCGGTCGATCAAGACCAGGGCTTCGGCTGCTACGACAAAACCGAGAGCGATCACGACGGCATTTGACATCGCCCCGACCCAGCCATTCGCGGACACATCTATGAACGGGTAAGCGTATTTCCCTTCAGCGGCGCCACGAGCCAGGGCATAGGCTAGATACACCAGGGGATAGAGCGCCCAGAGAAGCGGATCGCGCCACGAGAGCGTCCCCTTTCGCGTGAACAGCAGCCAGAACAATACGACAAGAACAGGGTTGAGCTGATGGAGTAGAAAGTTTGCTTCAGCGGTGGCGCCAGCCAAGGTGCGCAGCCCTTGGAGCAGCAACGCGAAAATCACGCCGACCAAGGCCATGACGGCGGCAACCCCCGCCACCAACCGTGGGTGATCGAAACGCTCCCCGAGGAATGCGGCGGCTCCGAATACAACGGCGACAAGACCGTTGGTCAGGATCGTGAAATATCCCATCAACACCCATAGCGAGCCGAATATCGAGGCGCCACCATTCATCAAGGTGCTGAGTTCAAGCCCAATGCCAGCGCAAGCGGAAAGACAAATGATCAGGGCAAGTAAACGACAGATCAAATCGCCACCCATCGGTCGGCAGCCCCGCTTCAGGCACTCACCCCGGAACGCAGGGTTTCAGCTCCGGGAACTTCTCGTCGAAACGCGCTGCCCAGCGGACCAGCCGGCTGCGGCCCTTTTCCCATTTTCCGGCAAAGCGCAGTGAGAGATAGCCAAGGCAGGCGCGCAGCGCCATCTGGCCGGCGGTGATCTTCTTGGGCAGCTTTGGCGGATTGGCGTTGAGCAGATCGAGCGCACCGGTTATTTTCGCCCACTGGCGGTCGAGCCAGGGTTGGTACACCATGTCTTCGGGGCGCGTGCGCCGCTCATAGACCATTGACAGCGCGCAATCGCAGATGCCATCGGCCAGCGCTTCAAGCACTTCCGCCTCAAGGCGCTTGTCGGGATTGCGCGGAAACAGCGTGTTCTTCGACACGCGATTGAGATGCTGGGTAATGGCGCGGCTGTCGTGAATCGAACGACCGTCGTCGAGCACCAGCGTTGGAATCTTGCCGAGCGGGTTGGCGCCGATCAGCTCAGCCGGCTTGTCTTCGGTTTTTACCGGGACGAGATCGACGGCAATGCCGGCATAAAGCGCGGCCATGCGCACCTTTGAACTGTAGGGGGACGTGGCAGCGTAGAGCAGTCTGGGCATGATCGGGTTCCTGTTTGCCAGCGGGCACTGTTGACCGATCAGCTTCCGCCGATCAACGGCCAAAAGCGGGAAAACCAGCCGCCAGCAAGCAGCAGTTGTCTCAACATCGATCTAGACGCGATAAGCAGAGCAGACGTGAGCAGATCTGTCCTTCCGGGCGCAAGGAAATGCCCCACCGGACTTCGCCGTAGGGCGAAGTCCTGGGAGCTGCGAAAAGCTGTCTTCCCTCCGCCTCTGTCTGCTCGCCCGAGCACCGAACCAGCGAGCGAGGCGCCTGTCCGGCACCCGCCCTCAACTGTCCTCAGTACTGCCCTCCGCGTGCGAAGAAAGGCGATTTACTTCTTGGCCTTCGCCTTCGCAGGCGCCGCCTTCGGCTTGGCCGCAGGCGCTGCTTTCTTCACGGCTGCGGAAGACTTCGCTGCCGCCGCTTTCTTTGCGGGCGCAGCCTTCTTGGCCGGTGCAGTCTTGGCAGGTGCAGCTTTTTTCACTGCCGGCTTTGCCGCGGCCTTTGCAGCTGGCTTCTTGGCCGGAGCTGCTTTTGCCTTGGCCGGCGCAGCCTTGGCCTTGGCAGGTGCCGCTTTGGCCTTGGCAGGCGCTGCTTTCTTCACTGCCGGTTTTGCCGCGGCTTTCGCGGCCGGCTTCTTGGCCGGCGCTGCTTTTGCCTTGGCCGCGGCGGCCTTCGGCTTGGCAGCAGGTGCCGCTTTCTTCACAGCGGTTGCGACTTTCGCCGCCGCTGCTTTTGCCGGTGCTTTCTTTGCTGGTGACTTCTTTGCCGGTGACTTGGATGCCGGCGCTTTGGATGACTGTTTAGCCATGTCATGCCCCTTCCGTTGTGCCGACGGCCATTAGTGACCCGGCGTGCAATGCATATCTGACTCGCGGCTTGCTAGCCAGCGAAGCATCAGCATGAATTTTGCAGTTTAAGTTTTGGTTACAGGCGACACAAGCTCGTGCTGATTTCACAAAATGCCGCTGCTGCTCTTCGACCTTTGCCGAGGGTTTGCGACAGACATTCTGCCCGCTTTACCGGAACCAATCCCGCTACGAAACGCTGAAGGTTAGCAAGCGTTTTTGCTCGTTGATCATCGACCGGCAACACCATGATGCGCTGCTTCATTGATCTCGTCGTCTTGTGCAAACGGACGGTCTACACAAGCGACAAAAGCAAAGCGCGATCCGTTCTGCGCCATGAGCTTGCCTGATCTCTATGAGGGCAACGGCCTTCGCTTGCATCGTTCCTTTTTGCTAGGATTGACAGATTACTCCATCTCACAGAGTATTCTGCAGTACGCGGGAGCAGCGCAATGTCATTCGCGCAAGATCGAGTAGCGCTGGCCGAGATCAGTGAGACTGAACGCCGGACACCACAGCAGGCCCGATGATGGCTGCCGACGAAATCATCCACCAGAGCGTGCGGCTCAGGATCATGGCGACGCTGAATTCTCTGGAAAGGCGCGAAGCGCTGGAATTCACCCGATTGAAGGCCATCGTCGATGCGACTGACGGCAATCTCGGCGCGCATATCGATACGCTTGCTAAGGCGGGATATATCGATGTCGAAAAGCTGTTCGTCGGACGCCGGCCGCAAACGCGCGTCAGGGCGACGTCAATCGGACGACGCGCCTTTCGCGGTCACGTCGCCTTCCTTCGCAAAATTCTCGATGAGGCGGAGCAGCCAGTTAAACGCGTTCAGCGCAGGACGCGGCAGCGACCGTTGTAGACCATCCAGCGGTCGAAGCCCGAGACGCAGAATTCGACGTTGTCGCCGATCGAGGCAAAGCCCTGCCCTTCCTCGATCAGATACCAGATGGTGCGGGCGTGGCCGTCGGAGAGGCTGACGGTGGCGCCGCAATAACGGCGGCCGATCGGCCAGGAGTCGTTGGCCGGGAAATAGCGGTGCTGGTGGATGCGCTGGAAATCGGTGATCTCCACATCGGGCAGATTCGGCACGTGGTGCACCTGGTAGGAGAAGCGGCTGGTGATCTTGTTCAGCACCCAGGCCTCGCCGCAAACGCCGCTGTCTTCGTCGGTATAGACGGCAAGGTCGGCCGCCTTTGCTGCCTGAGTGACAGCGAGGGATGTGCCGAGCGGCGTGCAAAGGGCGATCAGTGCGGCAAGGGCGGATTGGGCGAAGCGAGTCATGGCAGCCTCTTATGGTCGATTTGCGCGCACTGTGCGGATTCGCTTGCGCGCGGTCAAGCGGTTGTAGAGACGATGGTTTCTTAGTTTGAAATTGCCTTCAACCGAGGCAGGCGCGCGAATACCTCTGCCGCCCTATGCCGCCAGCCATTCCAGCGTCCAGTGCGCCGGCTGCTCGACCACGAGAAGCCTATGTAGCGCCGGCAGCAGCGTGCGCAATTCGACTTCCAGCGTGAACGGCGGGTTGACCACCACCATGCCGCTGCCGTCGAGGCTGGGCTCGGCCGATGGCGGCCTGATCTCGAAGCCGATATCGAGCAGCTTCGGAATGCCCGACTGCACCAGCGCCTTCCTGAAGGCGGCGACCGCCTTGCGGTCTTTGACCGGATACCACAGCGCATAGATGCCGCCCGGCCAGCGCTTGTGCGCTTTCTGCAGCCCGTCGACCAGACGGGCGAACTCGCCCTCCTCCTCGAACGGCGGATCGACCAGCCCGAGGCCGCGCTTTTCCTTCGGCGGCAGATGCGCGCCGAGCGCCAGCCAGCCGTCGAGCTCGATCACCCGGGTCTGGAAATCGCCTTGGAACAGCGCTCTCAGCTTCGCGGCATCCTGGCGGTGCAATTCGATCGCCGACAGCCGGTCCTGCTTGCGCATGAGATGCCGCGCGATCAGCGGCGAGCCCGGATATTTTTTCACGCCGCCTTCGGGATTGAGCGAACGGACGGCTTCCAGATAAGGCGCCAGGAGTGCTGCCGCCGGCGCATCCAATGCGGCATCGACCAGCCGGCCGATGCCGCCTTGCCATTCGCCGGTCTTTTGCGCTTCGGTCGACGACAGGTCGTAGCGGCCGATGCCGGCATGGGTGTCGATGACGCGAAACGCCTTGTCCTTCTGTTTCAGATATTCGACGAGCCGGCTCAGCACGACATGCTTGACGACATCGGCGAAGTTTCCGGCGTGATAGGCGTGGCGATAATTCACGAGCTAATTCGAGCCCCTGCCCCAGCGCGGCGGTGGCGGCTGCGAATTCGGATTTTGCGGCCGGCCGCCGCCGCCGAAACGCAGCGCCAACAGCAATCCGATCAGGCCGGCCGCCATCAGCGAAAACCCGACCGGCCGCGCCCGGCTGTCGATCTCGCCGACGCCGGAGCGCAGCAAGAGGTCCACCGCCCGCATCTCGATGCCCTCGGCGTCGCCGGCGCCAACGGTGAAGATGTAGGGGCCAGGGCTGACCGTCGCGATCAGGCCTGCCTCATCGCGGAAGACCTTGTCCGGCAGTTGCGGGCTGACCTGGCGCGGATTCTCCGAATGGGTGAACTGCAGCGTCGAGGCGAGCACCGTTCTGCCGCCGGTGGCGGCGGTCAGCGTCAGCACCGTGCGCTGTTGCGAGACGACGATGCGTTCGGTCCTAGCGGTGAGATCGACCAGCACCCGCACCGGCGCGTCGCGAGCGGCCAGCGGCACCGTCACCGGCTTGAACCGGCCCTGTTCGTAGACCCGCCAGGTGCCGATCTCATGGCCGGAGAAATTGGTCATCGCCCAGGGATAGACGACGCCGATGCCGGTGCCGGCAAGCAGGATCAGAAGAAACAGAAAGCGCATGCACTCAACTACCTAGCCCTCTTGTTGTTTGACCATGATCTTATCCGAAAACCGGTTCCCACTTTTTGCTTCGCTGACCTTCGGTTCGGGATCATGGTCTAGCGCCGTCGCGGGCGCGTTCCATCTCGTCCAGGACCCATGTCGAGGCCGAGATCGAATGTCGTATCGAATTCGGCGGTGCCAAGATAGACAATAGCATCGGCCTCAAGGGTGGGAACCGGTTTTGGGAAAATTCGAATGATCTGAAACCGAACGGAGGATCAGCTCTTCCTCTTCTGGAGGCCCGATTCCAATGCGCGCTTTCCAGTCCCATCGAACAAATGCAAATGTTGCGGCGGGAAAGCGACCGTCACCGTCGGACCGGCCGTAAGCGCAGCCCGATCGAGCGTGAAGACATTGAACGGCAGGCTATGCAGGCCAAGGTGCAGAATGATGCCGAAGCCGGTCGGCTCGATCAGGTCGACCGTCGCCCTCAGGCTGCTCTCCGAGGCCGGCGACATCTCGACATGCTCCGGCCGGATGCCGAGCGTCACCGCCGCGCCTTCCTCGAGTTGATAGGCTGACGACAGCGCAATCAGCGTTCCATCAGGCAGTCGTGCGCCAGCCCTGCTCCCAGTGACCTGGTAGCGTGCCGACAGAAAATTCATGGCCGGCGATCCGATGAAGCCGGCGACGAACAGGTTGGCCGGGCGGTCGTAAAGCTCCAGCGGGCTGCCAACCTGCTGCACCACGCCCTCATGCATGGCGACGATCCGGTCGGCCAGTGTCATCGCCTCGATCTGGTCGTGGGTGACATAGATTGAGGTCGCGCCGAGATCGCGGTGCAGCTTCTTGATCTCTGCCCGCATCTGCTCACGCAAGCGCGCGTCGAGATTGGACAGTGGCTCGTCGAACAGGAATGCCTTGGGCTGTCGCACGATCGCGCGTCCCATCGCCACGCGCTGGCGCTGACCGCCCGACAGTGCCTTCGGCCGCCGCGCAAGCAGCGGCTGCAGCTCAAGCTTCCTGGCCGCATTGCTGACAGCAGCTGTGATCTTCTCGCGGGCGGCCTTCCGGATCCGCAGGCCGTAGCTCATGTTCTCGGCAACGTTCATGTGCGGGTAGAGCGCGTAGGACTGAAACACCATAGCGATGTCGCGGTCCTTAGGTGCCCGCTCATTGACGCGCACGCCGTCGATCCGGATCTCGCCTTCGGTCACCTCCTCGAGCCCGGCGATCATCCGCAGCAGCGTGCTCTTGCCGCAGCCGGACGGACCCACGAGCACCACGAACTCGCCGTTATCTATCGCCAGATCGACGCCGTGCAGCACGGAGACGATGCCGAAATTCTTGCGAACGTTGCGGATGTCGATCGATGCCATGAAACCTCGCTCAGCCCTTGACCGCGCCGGCCGTCAGGCCCTGGACCAGATAGCGCTGGATGAACAGGAAGAAGAGGCAGGCCGGGATCAGCGCCAGCACGCCGGCCGCCATCATCTGCCCGAAATCGACCGAAAACTTCGACACGAAGGTGAGCAGACCGACCGGAAACGTGGCGGCGCTGTTGCCCGAAATCAGCATCAGCGCGAACAGCAGCTCGCTCCACGCGGCGGTGAACACAAAACCCAGCGTCGCGGCAATGCCCGGCAGCGTCAGCGGCAGGACGATCTGGCGAAATGCCATGAACTGCGTGGCGCCATCGATCTTGGCCGCCTCCTCCAACTCCTTGGGAATGCCGTCGAAGAACGACTGCATCAGGAATGTCGCGAAGGGAATGTTGAAGGCAGTGTAGACGACCACCAGCCCGGTCAGGCTGTTGGTCAGGCCGAGCGGCGAGAGCATCTTGAAGATCGGCGCGACCAGCATCACCAATGGAAACATCTGGGTGAGCAGCATCAGTGCGACCAGCCAGTATTTGCCGCGAAAGGTGAAGCGCGACAGCGCATAGCCAGAGAGGGACGCGAGCAGCGTCACGATCACGGCCGTCGCGCCGGCAACGATCATGCTGTTCCGGAAGAAGAGCGGGAATGCGCTGTGGGCCAGCACGAAGCGGAAATGTTCAAAGCTCATCCGCGACGGCCACATCCGCACGCCCTCCGAATAGAGCAGGTCGTTCGGCGTGACCGATACTTTCAACAGCCAGAACAGCGGGAACAGCGCAAAGACCACGTAGCAGAGGATCGCCAGGCGGTGCAGTGCAGTGCCGAAGATCGAATACCTGTTCATCTGGTCATCCCCGATCCATCAGGCCCGGTCCATCAGGACTTGCCGAAGCATGACGATCAGCATCGAATAGGCGAGCAACAGGACGAGCAGCACCAGCGCGATGGCCGAGGCGTAGCCGAAATCAAGCGCCCTGAAAGCCTGCGTGAAGATGTAGCTCGCGACGATCTGCGTGCGGTCGGCCGGCCCGCCGCTGGTCATGACGATGATCAGGTCGGCGAAATTCGAGATCCAGACGGTGCGCAACAGCACGGTGATCGCAATGGTCGGCGCAAGGAACGGCAAGGTGATCGATGTGAACCGCCTGACCGCACCGGCGCCGTCGATCGCCGCCGCTTCGTAGAGGTCGCGCGGGATGGCCTGGAGCGCGGCCAGCAGCGTGATGGCGAAGAAGGGAATGCCCCACCAGACGTTAGCAATGATTGGTCCCCACATGGCAAGCTGCGGATTTGAAAGGATGTTGGCTGGCTCACTCAAGAGGCCGAGGGCATAAAGCCAATGCGGCAGCGGTCCGATGACGGGATTGAACAGCCACGCCCAATTGAGCCCGGTCAGGAAGGTCGGCACCGCCCAGGGCAGGAACACCAGCGCCTGCGCGATGGCGCGGCCGGCAAACGGCCGGTCGAGCAACAGCGCCAGGATCAGGCCGAACACGAATTGCAGCAAGACGGATGCGCCGGTCCACCACAGCGTGTTGCGCAGCGCGCGGTAGAAATTGTCGTCGTCATAAAGGGTGCGAAAATGATCGAGCCCGACATAGCCGCCAGAGAAGGGATTGAGCAAGTGCACGTCGCGGAAGGCGTAGGACAGGCCAAGCACCAGCGGTGCCAGCATGATGGTGACGATCAGAATCAGCGCCGGGGCGGTGTAAAGATATGGCTCGGCGTGGCGCGTGATCCGGTCGACCAGCGACCGGCGGCGCGATTCCGGAAGCCCGGCAGTGGCGTCAAAAACCATCAGCTAACGCTTTCGTTCCAATTCGCCATCCTTCCAATCGACCATGGACGAGACCTATTCGGAGCCGCCCGCGATAAGCGGCTCCGAAGCTCGCGGTCCGCCGTTTATTTCTTGGCCAGGAATTTCTGCTGCGCCTTGGTCAGATAGTCGGCCCACTGATTGGCCATTTCCTCGGGCGTGATGTCGCCGAGCAGGGCCTGTTGACTGGTCTTGATGACCATCGAGTCCTTGAAGAAGGCGAACTCCTCGAGGTAGGTGGGCATGACCGTCGGCACCGCATCCTTGTCCTCGAGTTCGGCGAACCAGCCCTTGAACTGCTCGCTCGCGTAGAACGGATCCTTTTCGGCCGACTTGTGGACCGGCAGCGCTCCGGTGCGCTTGTTCCACTCGACATTGCCCTCAGGCCCTTCGAGCGTTTCGATCAGCTTCCAGGAGAGGTCCTTGTTCTGGCTGGCCGCCATCATCGACCAACCGGCATAGCCGATGGTCGGAAACGTCTTGCCGGACGGCCCCTTCGGCATGGTCATGACGCCGTAGTCTTCCGGCTTCATTCGTTCGGCGATTGCAATCAGCGCGTCTGGATCCTGATCGAGCATCGCGCAGGTGCCGGTGTAGAAACCGGCGACGATCTCGTTGAAGCCCCAGTTGACGCTGTCCTTCGGTGCCAATCCCTTCTTGTAGAGATCGACGACCCAGGTCAGCCCCTTGACCCAGCCTTCGCTGTTCATGGTCGAGGTGCCGTCGTCGTTGAAGAATTTGTTGGAGCCGGCCATGGTTGCGCCGAACATCATCCAGCCGTTGAGACCGCCGGGCCCGCCGCGCAGGCAGTAGCCATATTTGCCGGGAAGCTTGGAGACTTTCTCCGACGCCGCCACGAACTCGTCCATCGTCTTGGGCGGTTCGGCGACGCCAGCCTCCTGGAACAGCTTCTTGTTGTAGAACATCGCCCGGAGATAGAAGCCATAGGGCAGCATGTAGGCGGTATTGTTCACGTCGCGGCCGAGCTCTAGCGCGCGATCGGTGAGGCCCGAGGTGTGCTCCCATTTGGCAAGATAGGGTTCGAGGCTCTCGAGAAGGCCGTTGTTGGCATAGAGCGACAGCCACGTGTCCGGCATCTCCATGACGTCGGGGATTTCGCCGGCGGACACCATCGTCGCGAATTTCTGGAACGCTTCGCCCCAGGGCAGCGAGATGACCTCGACCTTCGTGCCCGGGTTGGCAGCCTCGAATTTGGAGACGATCGATTTCAGGGTTTCGGTGCGCTCGGGGCTGGTGATCACCTCCACGAGCTTCAGCGTCGTGTCAGCGAGTGCAGCACCCGACATCAGTACGGTAGCGAATGCCGCGATAAGAAGCTTCTTCATTTTCCGTTCCCTTCTTGTCTGGTTGCTTCAGGTCTTTTCTTCGGAAGCGGCGTCGATCGCCGTTTCCAGGTCACTCCACAGCGCCTCGGTTCCCTCGAGGCCGACATGGAGACGCACGGACCGCGGATGGACGCCGAACGCCATCGCGGAATTGGGTTGGGCCTTCTGCTGCAGCACGACCTCGCCGGGCACGATGAGGCTTTCGTGGCCGCCCCACGACACGCCCAGCTTGAACAGCTTAAGGCGGTCCGCAAACGTCCGGATGTCGATGCCGTCGCGGAAGACAAACGAGAACAGGCCCGACGTGCCGGTGAGCCCCGCGGGAAGCAGGTTGGCCAAACCCGGATGGCAGACCTTCTCGACGATCGGATGATCCTGCAGACGCCGTGCGATTTCGAGGCCGGAGGCCTGATGCGCGCGCATGCGGATCGGCAGTGTGCGCAAGCCACGGATCAAGAGCCAGGCATCGAATGGCGACAGCTTGCCGCCGAGATATGGATAGGCTTCGCCGCGGATGCGGCCGATCAAATCCTTCGAGCCCGCGACCACGCCGGCCACGACATCGCTGTGGCCGCCCAGATACTTGGATGCGGAGTGGACCACAATATCGACGCCGAGCGACAGCGGCCGCTGGAAGACCGGGCTGGCCCAGCTGTTGTCGATGATGGTCGGGATGCCATGGGACTTTGCCAGCGCAGCGAGCGCACCGATGTCATGCGTTTCCATGACCCAGCTGGTCGGGCTTTCCATATAGAACAGCCTGGCGCCAGGCAGGGCGCTTGCGACGGCATCTTCGTCGCGCCCGTCGACATAGGTCACCTCGATGCGCATGCGCGCGAGCAGCGTCCCGAACAGCCGGAACGCGTCCGGGTAGATATGCCTGACTGCGACGATGCGGTCGCCCGGCTCGACGAAACTCAGGACCGCCGACGAGATGGCGGACATGCCGCTTGCGAAACCGATAGCGTCCTCGGCACCTTCCAGTTTTGCGAGCATTTCCTCGAACATGCGCACGGTCGGGTTCAGCCCTCGCGTGTAGGTCGGCCTCACTTTTTCGCCGCGGTATGTCTCGAGCATCTCGTCATAGTTCGGGAAGGTGAAGAGCGAGGTCTGCACGATCGGCGGCACGACGGCATCGAAGGCGTTGCCCTCGTCATGCGCGGCGATCAGCGATGCCTGGTCGAAAAAATCGGGACCGTTCATTTCGACATTTCCTCGATATCCTCTTCCACGATCTCGAGGATCTTCAGCGTTTTTTCGCGCGCCAGCTCCGCGTCCCTGGCGACGATGGCATCGAACAGCTCGCGGTGATGCGGGAACGATCGCCGCGCGAAATCCTGCCGGTCGAAAGGATGATCCCAGAAGCGCTCGAACGCTTCGCGCATCTGCCCCAGGAGCTGCCGGAAAAGCGGGTTGTGGGTGGCGTCGTAAACAGCCAGGTGAAAGGC
>NZ_RZTI01000102.1:0-21725 GCF_003997275.1 Mesorhizobium sp. M6A.T.Ce.TU.002.03.1.1 | reverse complement strand
CAGCTACGCCGCCAGAGCGTCCTCCGCAGCCTGCTTGATCAGCCATTCGATGTGATTTGACCACATCTGCAACACCTCGCGCTTCTCCTTGACGTTGCTATAGAGATTGTAGATTTCGCCAATGTCTCCGGTTCGGGCTCACAGCCCGTCCATATAGCCGCCAGTCTGCTGCCTTCGAGTGGCCCATGTTGGCCGCGGCCAGGAAGTGGCGACGATTGAAAGGACAAAATCAGTTGCCGAAACTCATCGCAGGTGACGGTCTGGTGGCAATTTGGGCACATCTTGTGTCTCGTCGCCAGTAAACACGGATGCCCGGCAGGAGACTGAGCTCGCTGCCGGCGGAAATCGTAGAGCGCCAGCGACGCATTCTGATCTTTCGTCAGGCAGTCGACCGCCTTGGCATACGCCTCGGCCTCCATCTCGATCGACCTGAACCGGTATCTTGTGCGCCATCCGGACGATCTGGGAAAGCTTGGCCGGGCCGGCGCCTTCCCAGGCGCACGGGAAGAGCGACGACCCATGTGGACCTTGGATTTCACTCCGCACTTACGCTGCTTTGGCCTTGTCAGCAGCCTGAGCATAAAGCGTGCTCAGCTTTCAGGCCGAGCACTCTTCCATTGTTGACAGCATCTGTCGTCATTCAGGATCGCCCCATTTTCGCATGCCGCTTGCAGCTTTCAGGCTGTTGTCAGCCAGGGCCGCCATAAAGGGTCTCGTTAAACAACATTCAGGAGGCCGTTCCAATGATCAATCAGTTTGCGAGACTTTTTCGAGGACCAGGTATGCAGGCTTGTTTCAGGACAAAGAACTTTCTGGCGGCAACCACCGCGATGACGACGGTATTCCTGCCGGCTGTGTCTCTCGGGGTGGGTCTGGTAGCATTTCCAACTGGAGAAGCGTTGGCCGACGACCCGATTTCGATCCCGCTGGAGTATGTCGGGGAAGGCCATGACCGCCTGGGCATCTGGGCCAAGATCAACAATGGCAACGCGCAGCGATACGTATTCGACACGGGCTCGGACCAGCTCAACACGCAGATCGGGTCAGAGGTGACCGGGGTCCGCCCGATTGCCGACACGCCTTACGTATATACGTACGGGGACGGAACGTATGGTAATAAGCTTCAGAACGTGGAAATTGATAAATTTACATATGTCGATCCAGATCAAAAGATAACGATCGACGGGCCGTCTGTAAGCGATAAGAAATACCGGGCTGCTCGCATTCTCGATTTTGTCTATACCCATGCGTATTGCGAGGACAACAATCTTAAGTGCACGCCGGAACCCGTGACGGATGGACTTAAAGATATGTATGGTCAGGATCTCCAAGAACCTTATCACGCCGATAAGGAGCAGCGGGCGAAAATGACCGCTGGCAAGATGGCAGACGAAGGCGGCGATTTCGCAGGTACATTCGGGGCCGGCGATTTTCTTGGCAAGACAAGTGTCTGGGGCATGATGGGCAGTGTCACCAGGTCTGGCTACGTGGTCTCCGCCAATGTGAATCCGGATTCCGAGAGCGATCAAACGCCTGGCTGTTCCCCCTGCACGATTGTCAACCTCAATCCAAGCCTCCGGGCCCAATATACTAATGCCATGCCATGGGGAGAACCCGAGGAAAAAGATCAGGATTCTTATCAGAATTTTCCTGGCTCTGGCGCCAATGCCTCGACCGAATACGAAGGCAGCTACAATCTGCAGTACACGGTTAAGGATGGAGCCCCACCAATCACCGACCCCAACAAGACCGCGGTATTGCTCGACACCGGCACACCGGGCGGTGGCAGTCTGGAGATCAGTGATGCGATGCTGAAGCAATTTCAGGATGCGGGCGTCGAACTTAAAAATGTTCGAAAAAATGAGCAAGGCGAGATTGCAAGCGCATCGGGCAACATCGCGAGCGTTACAATCGCAGGAACGGATGGCGATCCGGTAAGGCTGGACAATATCGACTTCACCTACACCAGCGGCACGACGGAACAACCCAACGACCAGACCAGTTTTGTTGCCGGTCTTGACTTCTTCAAAAACAGATCGGTTTTTCGATCTGGAGAAGAAGTATACCGCTTATACGTCACATTTCGTCACTGCCAGCAACTTCTCTACCGATTCATCCGCACCCGAAGGGACCGGTCTGAGCAGGATAACGACGAGCATGGGGAATGAGGGCGGGTTCGGCATAGCGGGTGTCGTCTCCGGCTCCGGATCGCTGACGCTTGATACAAAGACGGTGGTTCGGATGACGAATGTCAACACCTACACCGGCGAGACGAATATTGCTCAGGATGCCTATCTCTCGCTTGCGGGGCTCGGCAACATCCAACGGTCAGCGAAAGTCGTTGCAGACGGCACGCTCGATATCTCCGAACATGGAAATGGCAGCGACTATTGGGGAATCTCCGACGCCTACAACGATGCCCGTATTCGTAGCCTGAGTGGCAGCGGAACGGTCGAACTGGGCAAGCGTACCCTGGTGCTAACGGCTTCGAACGACACTTTCGCCGGCAGCATCAACGACCTCGACGTTGATAACAATAATATGGGCGGCAAACTATTCGTTGCCGGTGGCGTGCAAACGCTGAGCGGAAAGAACAATTTTTCCGGCATGACGACGGTCGGTTCCGGCGCGGGATTGCTGCTTGCCGATACAGGTGTGCTTTCCCATGATGCGACCACGTCCGGCTTTCTCGGGAATGACGGGCAGATCGGGGGCACGGCTATCGCAAACAGCGGCGGTGTCGTCGCAGGCGGCGGCACCTACGGTGCGGTCACCATTTCCGAGGGCGGCACGGTCGCTCCTGGCAGTGCGACCGATCCGAGCAGGATCGTCACCACACTGACTGTCACGGGCGATTTCGCGCAGCAGTCCGGATCGATCTATCAGGCCGACCTCGCAAGGTCGTCCGATCTCATCGATGTTGGCGGAGCAGCGGCGATCGACAGCGGCGCGCAGATCGAGCTCCTGCGGCAGGGAACGCTATCGGTCGATGCCCGATATACTCTGCTCTCCGCAGCAGGCGGCGTAAGCGGCACCTATGGCGGGCTGACGGGGGCTCTGGCGACAGACGCGACGCCCTTCGTCGATTTCCAGCTCGTCTACGATGCCAACAATGTCAATCTCGATATCAGCCGCACATCGACGGCGTTTGCCGATGTAGCCAGCACCTTCAATCAACGCTCGGTCGCCGCAGCGGCTCAGGCGCTTGGAAGCGGTAATCCGATCCAGGACAACATCCTGTTCCTGACGACGCCGGAAGCCCGCAACGCTTTCGATATGCTATCAGGCGAGGTTCATGCTTCCATTCATAGCGGCCTCATCGAGGACAGTCATTCTGTACGCGATGCCGCGAGCGAACGGATCCGTGCGGCGTTCGACGGCGTCGGTGCCTCCAGCGTTCCGGTGATGACTTATGGGCTGGGTGGTCTGGAACTGGCCCCGGCAACGAGTGAGAATTTCGCCGTATGGGGCCGTGGCTTCGGCGCCTGGGGTCATCTCGACAGCGACGGCAATGCCGCCGGTCTCGATCACTCGACAGGCGGCTTTCTGGCTGGCGGTGACGCGGCTGTCGGCGAAAGCTGGCGGCTCGGCCTCATCAGCGGCTACAGCCATACCTCCTTGGAGGCGGACGATCGCGCGTCGTCGGGCTCGAGCGAGAATTACCATCTCGGTCTTTTTGCCGGCACGCAGAACGGCAATCTCGGTTTTCGTTCCGGCCTTGCCTATACCTGGCACCGCATCGAGACCGGCAGGTCCGTGGTCTTTCCAGGCTTCGCCGACAGCCTTTCGGCCGATTACGACGCCGGCACGTTCCAGGCCTTTGGCGAGCTCGGCTACCGTATCAATACGGCTTCGGCTTCCTTCGAGCCCTACGCTAATCTCGCTTATGTGAATTTTGACGCCGATGGCTTCACCGAGAAGGGCGGCGCAGCCGCCTTGTCGAGCGGGGATCGCTCGAGCGACACGGCGTTTACCACGCTAGGTCTGCGTGCGTCGACGGTACTGACCCTCGGCACCGTGACTGCTACCGCGCGCGGCGGTCTTGGCTGGCGCCACGCCTTCGGCGACGTCAGGCCGGATACCGCTCTTGCCTTTGCTGGCGGTTCCTCCTTCGCCATCGAGGGCGTGCCGATCGCAAAGAACGCAGCTCTGCTCGAAGCTGGGCTGGACGTAAACATCACCGAGAACGCGACGTTCGGCATCGCCTATCAGGGACAGATCGCCTCGGATGCCCAGACACACGGGTTCAGCGCCAAGCTCGGCGTCCGTTTCTAAATCACCCGCAAAAGAGATTGGTTATGAAGTCAGTGAGTGCATTTTCTTTTACCGTCGTTCTCGGCTCAGCGACGGTGATGTCTGTGTCCGCCGCGCGAACGGACGATGCCTGCTACAACAAGGCACAAAGCCTATGATGACGCAATGTTCAATCGACGACCTGAAGCCAGTCGATGGCGAGCTTGACAAGCTCTACAAGGAGATGGAGACCCGGCTCAAAGAGTCCCGGCGCATGTCCAGGAACTGGTCGAGACCGCGAGGGACTACAACGCCACCTCGGAGAACACGCGCGACGCCTACCCCAAGGATTGGCGGCATTTTTCCTCCTGGTGCCGGCGCGCTGGCTTCGATCCCCTGCCTCCGGGCTCGAAGGTGATCGGGCTCAATATCAGCGCCTGTGCCTCGGGCACCGCCGCCGGCGATCCGAAGCGTGGCGCCCCTGCCCTTTCGGTTGCGACCATCGAGCGGCGGCTTTCCGCCCTCGCCTGGAACTTTACCCAGCGCGGCCGGCCGTTGGACCGCGCGGAGCGGCATATCTATACGGTTCTTGCCGGCATTCGCCGCAAGCACGCAAAGCCACCGCGGCAGAAAGAGGCGGTCCTGGCGACGATCTGCTGGCGATGATCGCCACGCTCGGCCACGACCTCAGGGCCTGCGCGACCGCGCTATTTTGCTCCTGGGCTGTGGCGGCGGCCTGCGGCGCTCCGAGATCGTCGGTCTCGACGTCATGCGCGACGACAACAGCGATGGCGCCGGCTGGATCGAGATTTTTGACGGCAAGGGCTGCTGGTCACCCTGCGCGGCAAGACCGGCTGGCGCGAGGTCGAGGTCGGCCGCGGCTCCAGCGACCACACCTACCCCGTAGTCGCGCTCGAGAGCTGGATCCGCTTTGGCCGCATCGCACGTGGACCCCTGTTCCGCCGCATCTTCAAGGACAACAAGACCGTCGACGTCGAACGGCTCTCCGACAAGCACGTCGCCCGCCTGGTCAAGCAGGTGACGATCGCCGCCGGCGTCCCCTCCGATCTCCCGGAAGGGTAACGGGCGCTGCTGTTCTCGGGCCACTCGCTGCGCGCCGGACTTGCCTCGTCGGCCGACGTCGAGGAGCGTTACGTGCAGAAGCAGCTCGGCCATGCCTCGGCCGAGATGACCCGCAAATATCAGCGGAGGCGCGGCAGATTCCGGACCAACCTCACCAAGGCGTACGGGCTCTGAGAAACCCCTCCCCTCCCTCGGTTGGTCGCTAGGTCGTGGGGGTCAGGTTCTTTGAGTGATGACAACACCTCGTCGAGCACAGCGAACGCGCGTCCAGACTGTCGGCGGCCGACGCTTCGTAGTCAGGGCATGATCATCAGCTGTGCAATGGCGCGGCCGACGAATTCATTGTTGAGTTTTTCCATCCGCTGTCTGGTTCGAGCGACCTGTTCTGGGAGCGCACGCAGAGCGTTGACGACCTCGTCCAATTGCGACCGGGCTGCGGCGGCGATGTCGAAGATGTCGCGCGGGTTGGCTTCCGAAATCCCCGGTAATAGACCTTCTTGGCGATGATTTCCGGGATGGTCTCGAGCCGCACGGTCCTGCCTTCCACCACGCGGGTCTAGAACGGCTTCGTTGTTAGCGCTCCGGCAACGATGAAGTCGATTTCGCCAACGTCTTCGAAGGCGAATTTCTGAAACCGAAGCCCGTGCTCCAAATAGTCGGACGGCATCGTTTCAAAGTGCAGGCGGCTTTTGGATGGTCGATGACCGAGCAATTGAGGGTCGTCGAGGAAAATATCGATGTCGTGGCTTTCGCGATGGCCGATCTGGATCATCATAGCCGTTCCGCCGCCAAATGACCATTCAAAGTCGTAGCCCCGGCATTCCCGCGAAGCTGGTCGATCAGGTCGATATAATACGAAAAAGCCGCCGCCATTCGGACGGGCGTCGGCTATCATGTCCAGCCATTACGCGGCGAGCGGATAGCTTTCGCCGGACCAGGCAGAGAACTTGGCGGCAAAAGCCTTCATCTCGTCGACCGAATGTGGTGCGCGGTTGCGAACTCGACTTGCTGGGCGAGAGGGACCTCGCCGAGAAAGGCGCTGACATGAGCGGGATGCTGCTTGGCGAAATCGAGATCCGCAAAGCAATAGGCCAGCGCCGCGTCGTCCAGCTGTACGCTGCAGGGCGCGTTCACGGTCGTCAAGACGGATGCCAAATGCTTGCTCATAATGGCCGCAAGGTAATCGTTTCGGGTCGGAGACACAAGTTGCCGCCTCCTTCGCCGTAGAGTGGCCCGATACAATCACGATCGATATTGCCACCTTATCGATAGTGATCGCAGAGTTCCCTGATTCGACTCTCAACCGCTCATATCAAGCGATTACTTCCATGTATTTGCTGCGCTAGCCCGTCCTGGCCTTGGAGTGTCGCTCCTCACCTCCTCCACCACTCACCAGCCCGATGGGAATATCGCCCGCCAGCAGCTTCTCCTTGCTGAGCAGCGCGGCAACCTCAAGCGCCTCGAAATCGGGCAAATTCCGCAGTGTGTCGAGGCCGAAGTGCAACAGGAAGGTCTTGGTCGTGACGTAGGTGCAAGGCGTGCCAAATTCAGCGGGCAGGCAGACGTTGACCCACACTTAGAGCATTGAGGCACTCGAGCCGCCCTCAGGCGGTGCCTCAAAAGCTCGCGGGCCAGATCGCCTCGGTTCGGAGACAGACAGGCTCAAGATATCCACGCCAGAAACGGCGAGCTGGAGCGTATGCTCGGCATTGCGAAGAAGAACATGTTGGCCTTTGCCGGGCGCCAGGCAGGACCGTCGCACGACATGGCAATGCCAAGAGTTCGCACGGCGTTGTCTCCGACGATGCTGGCAGATGTTCTGCAATGACTGGCAACACATGGACGCACCAGAGCGGAACCAGAAACGATCGAATTTCGCCAATAAGACTCGGCGAAACAGAACACCCCAGCGTAACAGGTCGCCGGCCGACGCGACCAGGTCAAGCAAGGGTTGGTAAGACCAGCTATTGGCCTGCTGGCTTGCAGCGGTCACCTCACGCTGGAATGCTGGATTGCGGCGCAAAAACTCCCATGCCCTTTCGCGCGGCGTCATACCAGTGGTGCAGTCATATGATCGTTCATCCCGCCAATCAGCCTCGACCGCGCCAGTCACGAGAACTGCAGGCACGACTGTGCCCCCTTGCCCGCCCCCACGGACGTCCAAACATCATGCAATTTGGCAAAGCACCGGCGCCGAAGCCACCCGACCTCGATGACGCCATTTCGTCGAAGCATGTGTCGTCGGCACTGTGCAGGGCAGAAGCAGGCTGTCGGTCCCGCGCAGCGACAGCAAGCGCGGCCTGAGCATGCGAAGGGAGTCGCTTTGATAGGAGTACCCGGCTGGGTTCCGTTCAGGACGTTCCCTGAAGACTTGGTGGCGTGGCGGTGGCTTCGACGCTGGTTGTGGGCAGGTTGTCGTAGCCCGGGTGCAATAAGCTTAGTCATCTAGGTCTCCTGGGGGAAATTTCCGCCATTGGGGGCCAAGTGCCAGCCCGTAGTTGTACAGGTGAAGCCGACTGGTCAGTGGACCGCAAAACGAAAGGCGCGCCGCTTCTCTTTGGTGATGCTCGCGCCGCGCTTTCTTCGCTGACGGTATGGAGATGAAGCGCGGCATGCCCCTGTAGCAGCCGATTTCACAACCAGACTTGCGCCCGCACTGCCCCTGTTGCTGCGGCATACCAATGCTGGCGTCAGGAAGACTTCGTTGACCATTAGCCGTCTCGCTGAGATACTACCGAGCCCGAGCTCCCCTATCCTAGACCCTCGTATCGCATATCGGACGGCCCCACATCAGCCCAAGTTGCCATGGGGACCAGCCCCATGCGTTCGCCCGAATGCAGCTTCCTGGCTTGATCGACAGCAATCCAGGGGACGGTGCAGGCCAAGATTGCGGCAGGGCTTGGGCCCCCCACCCTTCTCCTCAGAACTCCGCTGCTTCCAGCTGGCGGCTGAAACTCACAGGCGCAGCCAGCTTGGTCTCTAACCGCATTGATCGCATCATGGTGTCTGCCATGAATCCGTGTGCGTGAAGCGCTCCAGAGCGAAGATGTTGGGCGTCAACCAGGTTCACTCCAATGAGCTTCACTTCTCGAGTTCTGCACGGTGTCACCGACTGGCGCCGGAGGTTGATCCGGTGATTAGGAGGAGCACTCGTTGTCGGATTCTCGACGATGTCGGACATGTGACACAACGCTTCCAGAGCGATCGCGTTGTTCCGAAACGATTTTCCCAGTTGGCACGAAGGTTGCGGCCCTATGCGCAAAAGCACTGCGATGCCGCACCGACTGGAAGAACTCATCAATGATCACGCTTTTCGAACATGTGGGCGCCGCTACCGGCACTGAGCGTTCCCGAGCCGACGGAAGCCTCTATCCCTTCTTTCTGAAGGCTGTCCGGACATGAACGCATTTGATGTCCGTCCAACGCTGGATGCTCCCGACGACGATCCCTATGTCTGGCTTGAAGATGTAGAGGGCGAGCGGGCACTTGCCTGGGCCGCCGGCCAATCGGCAAGGACTCTGAAGCACTTCGGTGGAACGCAGTTCGAGCGCGACCGCGCGGCTCTGACAGCCATTTTCGACAATCGCGACAATCTTCCCCTGATCGCGCGCCGTAGTCAGTACCTCTACAATTACTGGCGAGATGACGGTAATCCACGCGGACTGTGGCGCCGGACCACCCTTGCCGCCTACATGAAGGCGGATCCCCAATGGGAGCTAATGCTCGATCTGGATGCTCTCGCGGCTAGCGACGGAGAGGACTGGATCTGGGACGGCGCGTCCATCGAGCCGGAGAGACGGGAAAGAGCCGTTCTGCGCCTGTCGCGCGGCGGCAGCGACGCGGTCGTGCATCGCGAATTCGACCTGATCTCTCTGAGCTTTGTCGCCGACGGCTTCAACCTCCCCGAGGCCAAAGGCTACGTTAATTGGCTGGACCCTGACACGCTTCTGCTTTCCAGTGCGCTTGGTAATGGCATGGCCACCCGCTCCGGCTATGCGCGCACCGTTCGACTGTGGAAGCGTGACGCGGATCCCCTCACCACGCCGGCAATCTTCGAGGCCGGGTTCGAAAGCTTCCAAGTGTCTGGTCATTCGGACCGCACCGGCCGCAGCGAGCGCCTTTGGTTCATCGAGCAGCCGGCCTTCTTCGAGAAGATCAGCTGGATCGGCGATAGGAGCGGGCCGAGGAGGCAGATCGATCTTCCTCGCGACGCGCCGTGGCGGGTCTTCGGCGACTGGCTGGCGGTAAGGCCGCGCAAGCCCTGGACGGTGGGAGGCACCACCCATCCCGCCGACGCGCTGATCGTCATCTCGCTTTCCTCTTTCCTCGCCGGCGGACGCCGTTTTGAGACCCTGTTTCAACCAGGGGAAAGGCGCTCCATGCAGTCATTCTTCTGGAATGACGGGAAGCTCATTATCTCTTACCTCGTCAATCTCGCACCGCGTTTCGAGATGTTCACTCCCGGCCACCAGGAATGGACGCGCCGAGTCCTGAACACCCTGCCCGCCGAAGGTACTGTCGACGTCTGGTCATTCGATGCGGCAGTTCACGAGACCAATGGAGAGGTCCTGATCTGTGCTCAGGATCCGATCACGCCGCCACAGCTCTTGCTGTTCGATCTGAATGCCGCGCCGTCTCTCAGCGCTTCAGCAATCCTGAAGCGCAGCCCGGAGAATTTCGATGCATCCGGACTGGTGGTCACGCGCCACGAGGCAGTCTCTATCGATCATGAGCTGATCCCCTATACGCAGGTTGGTCCGGCGAACGGGAACGGAGATGCTCCGATTCACCTTTCCGCTTATGGCGGGTTCGGCGTATCACTCCTGCCCTACTACAACTCCCCGCTGGGCAAGCTGTGGCTCGAGCGCGGCGGCACGTGTGTGGAGGCGAACATCCGCGGCGGCGGCGAGTTCGGCACCCGCTGGCACGAAGCCGGGCGCAGGGAGGGCAAGCGTCTCGCCCATGACGATTTCGCCGCCGTTGCCGCCGACCTCGTGCGAAGGGGCATCACCCTGCCGAGGCGGATTGCCGCCGAGGGTGGCTCAAATGGCGGCCTGCTGATCGCAAACATGCTGACCCGCTATCCTGAGCATTTCGGGGCTCTGTTCTGCACAGCACCGCTTATCGACATGCGTCGCTACACCAAGCTCTTGGCGGGCGCGAGCTGGATCGACGAATATGGCGATCCGGACAAAGTTCACGATTGGGCTTTCCTGAAGGAAATCTCCGCCTATCACGCCGCAGCGCCGGGACAGCCCTATCCGCCTATCATGATCGCCACCACGAAACGCGACGACCGCGTCCATCCGGGCCATGCGCGCAAGATGGCCGCAAAACTGCAGGCTCTTGGCTATCCCGCTTACTTCTACGAGGCCAGCGCAGGCGGGCACGGCTGCGGCAAGGACAATCGGGAGCAAGCCGCATTCATCAGTCTAGGCACCAATTTTCTCCGCAGCGCAATCGGCTTCAACGATCACCTTCCGGAGACGGCGGAACGCGTTGCAACGCAAGAGGGGCATTTGAGGTCCATCAACAATTCATTCGAGCAGGAGACGAAATAGTGCAGTGCATCCTTTCTGAACATCAAGGAGTGAATCTCATGGCGAGAACGCGAATGGGCGTAGCGCGGGCAACAGCAGCGGCGGTGGCCCTGATCATGGTGGGACAGCAGGCCGTCGCCGCGGAGCCTGCGCAAGCAGAGACCGTCCTGGCGGAGACGGGAGCCTCGGTCACCGAAGCGCCAATCCCTTGGCAGGTCCGCCTGCGGGCGTTGGGCGTCGTTACGAAAGATCTGGGCTACGTTGATACGCTTCCCGGCTCCGGTCTTTCGTATTCGGACACGGTGACGCCGGAACTCGATATCTCGTATTTCTTCACCGACAACATCGCCGCCGAACTCATACTCGGTACCACCTATGCCAACATCGCGGGCCAAGGGACGATCGGAGGGTTGGGCAACATCGGCAAAGTTTGGCTGCTGCCGCCGACGCTCACGTTGCAGTACCATTTTACCGATCTCGGCGCGTTCAAACCTTATGTCGGCGCCGGCGTGAACTACACGATCTTCTACAACCAGGACACTGGCAGCGCTGATGCTCTCAAGGTGAAGAACACGTTCGGCACGGCGCTGCAGGTCGGATTCGACTATATGGTGGACCAGCACTGGGGCCTCAACTTCGACGTGAAGAAGCTTTTCCTGAAGCCGGACTTCGACGTCACGGTGGCCGGCGCGAAGCTGACGGGGAAGGCGGAGCTCGATCCCTGGCTGATAGGCGCAGGTGTCACCTACCGCTTTTGAATATCAGAGTGAAGTCTGCTTCCCGACTGCCGGTTTAAATGAAGGGCGCCTCGCGCGCCCTTTTTTACGGTCGACACTGCAGGGCGAGACCTCATGAAGCCGATTGTCGAGGGCGGGGCTCTCTTCCGGCGGACCAAGAAGGTGCACTGGCCAGCAGGCCTCGCGCCTGAGATGGAGTGCTTAGAAGCGCTTTGGATCGGGACGGGCTTTGGTATTGTGGGTGGAATGCTTCAGCCAGACTATTTGCCAGCATCGTCTCCCGGACGTTATGTCTGAGCTTCGTGTCAGCGCAAGGCGAACACGCGGCTCCTAGATGCCGACACGATGGCTGGTTCAGCCATGCTGCGACAGTTGCCTGTTTTTTCGGTTCCTTTGCTGTTCGCGCGCTAACCGCAACGCTCCATACTAGTCTCGCGTGCCTGTCCCCGTGGGGCGGGCGACAGAAAGCGATTAGGCCCGCTGAAAGAGGCAGACCGCATCCGAAGGACCGTAACCAAGAGAAGGACCTGAAGCGAGAGCGAAGGTTGCGGCAGGCCGCGGCGGGCCTAAAAGGGAATGCCGACCACCCCACGTCCCAGGAAAAGCTGACAAAAACGCAGCGGCCGACTGTCCAATAGGGTGCGCCCGCGCGAGGGCGAGCTAAATGGCAGGGGCTGCCGGGGGACCTAAGAAAAGCGTGGGCTCACAAGCGCCCGGCGCGCACCATCAGGCCGCCAGCTACTTGGAGGGCGGGTGCATCAGGCCTGTTTGTCGGGCCGAACCAGATCCATGTGGCTGACGCCGAGGGCCAATGCCAGTTCATAGATCGTGATAATTGTCGGATTTCTTCGGCCTTTCTCCAAGCCGCTGATGTACTGCTGACTGAACCCGGAAATCTCCGCAAGCTGCTCCTGCGTCAGGCGCTTCCTTTGCCTGATCCTCTGCACATTCCGTCCGACCAACTTGCGCATATCCATGCACGCAAGCCAGCGGATCAGGCGCCTTGAGTTTATCAACTATAATATGTAATCCACATTTAGCAGGCACAGGGCTTCGCGGGTCCATTGGCCGGAGATAGAATTAGCGATGTTGCAGCCCAGATCGAACACGCCGTTCGCCGACGAGGCCCCCTGGTCGGACCGCATTACAGCCTACGACAAGGACCACTTTACAACCTATATGAGGCTCCTGGACGCCTCGGCCGACAACGCCACTGAAGAGGAAATGGCCCATGTGATCCTCGGCATTGATCCGGCACGCGAACCTGAGCGCGCACGGAACGTTCTTCGCAGTCATCTCGACCGTGCAAACTGGGTGGTGACGAGCGGCTACAAGGATTTGTTCGCCAGTTGACGAAATGGGCGGTGCGGTCGCTTCGCTTCAAGCAACGAAGTCGCGTAACCACCATGCATCGACGCATCACCACAGCGCGGATGGCCCAGCGCTTCGCTGTCTCATCATTTTGTCCTCCGCTCGCCAATGGCTGCTTCCCAGGAATGGGTGCGGCGGCGAGTCATGACAGGAACGGGTCCGCCGTCTGAGCCGCACCGCATCCGAAGGGCCGGATGGACAACCTACTGAAAGCTCACAGCTGGCTAAGGGTTGCGGGACGCCGCGGCGGGCCTAGAAGGATACGGCGCCACCTGCTGGGAAAGGCACAAACAGAGAGAATTGCGAGAGTCTAACGACGCGCTAGGAGGCGCAGCGGAATGGTCGAGACGCCAGAGCCAAGAAAAGCGGGGATCAACCCACCGGCACACGGCACGCGCGGTGAGGGCGCGGGCGCCCACTACGTGCGCAGGCTCAACAGAATCTCACACGGATCAGCATCGAGGGCCGCAGTTACGTCGAGAAACTCAATGATATCGAGACGCCGCTCGCCACCCTCATATTTCGCGACGAAAGATTGCGGACGACCAAGCTTCTCAGCCACCTGCGCCTGCGTCAGCCCTTTGACATTGCGCAGTGAGATCAACTGGGCCAGAAACCGCTGGTGGCGGGGAGATCGAAGAGATTTGGGCATTTAGGTGAACCGGTCAGGTAGAGACCGGCTCAGCGACTAATCCCCGTTTCGGATTATCCCATTTTGGGATATTCTGCCTTGGATCCAGCGATCAACATGCGAGGTTCGCGGCAGACATGAATCGATCAACGGGAACAGATAGGACTCAAAGCTCAACACTGCTCGACGAAGTCCCTTGGTCTGACCGTCTTACCGCCTACGACAGGGCGCACTTTACCATCTATATGAGGCTCCTGGACGCCTCAGCCGATGAGGCGCCCGAAGAGGAAATGGCCCAACTGATCCTCGGCATTGATCCGGCACTTGAACCGGAGCGCGCCAGGAAGGCGCTTCGTAGTCATCTCGACCGTGCGAACTGGATGGTGACGAGCGGCTACAAGGAATTGTTCGCCAGCTGACAAATTCGCAGTGCTCGGTCATAGAAGCAGGCAGTTCCTGTGGCAGCCATTGGTCAGGCTGATCGGGGCCTGCACCACAGACGCGCCGGCAAAATGGACCCGGTGGCGAGCACAATTCAGTTCCCAGGAAATCGGGTTTGGGCAATTGTCCGCGTCTGACGTGATAGAAGGTTCCGCTCTGTCTGGATGGGTATTAGCCCGGAGCAGCACTCCATATCGTACCGGCGCTCGACGAAGGGTCCACCTCTTCGCTTTCAAGCCGCATAACCGATAGCCATCGCCCTAAGTCAAGGGTTAGAGATTACCGGCAGGCAGGTATGCAAGCGGGCCATCCTCGGAAACTATATAACCGCACGACTAGCTCGTCAGCGACGAAACACCCGCTCGAGCACCCATAGACTATGATCACCGGCGCGGACTGGAAGAATACGGCTGCATCGCCCGAGCCGGCGGAACAGAAGATCTCGGCATGCAGTCAACGCTCGATACAAAGCGCGCGATCGAATGGCCCGAGCACAAGGGGATCAAAAAGCTTCTCAGAGAATTGAGGACCCTTCGGACCCCAAAAGGGCTATAGCCTGATTTTGGGTTCGCACGCCTAGCTTCTTCTTGGCATTGTCCAAATGAAAAGCGATCGTGCGTGGCTTGATGCCCAAGATGCGGCCGGTCACCCAGGCTGAATTACCCCGCGCTGCCCACCGCAGGCACTCATATTCGCGGGATGTCAACGAAATCCCATCCACTGTTCGATCGCTCGGCAGTTTGCGGCGAACGCAACGATGAAAGCAGGCCGCCATCAGTTGAAGAGCTTGTTCGTACCGCTCAGCGACCCGAAGAAATACTGGACGAGGCTCATCGGCGGCAAAAGTAACCGCAGCGATGCGGCCGCGGAGATCGACAATTGGGATCGTCAAACCGCAGCAGATGCTGAATTGAGCCGCCTCATCGAATAGCTGCTGTTGAGCCGGCGACATTTTATCGCCTCCCAAATTCGATCCCCAGTGAAACGGGCAGCCGCCATTTCGAGCACGCAAGACCACAGGATCAAGTTTCTCATACTGATTTTCCAGATACTGTCTGGTCCAGCGGGGTGGATAGTTCGAAATTAGCCTCGGTTTGACGGAAGGCCGTGCTGGCAAGGAGAGGTAGGCAAAGGAGATTAGGTCAAATCGTCCGGCCGCCTCAGCCATGGCATCCCGGAAATCTGCTTCATCGATACTCTGTGACAGTCTTTCAAGGAATGTCTCGAAAACACGTGGCATGTCCCTCGTCATCGTCGCGCTCGATTCTTCCTCTTTCTGCACGCCTTCCGGCTGCGTCGTGTATGTCCCGACAAACGCAATTGACTTCGCGGGCGTCGCTGGGCTGACCAGGCTCCAGAATGCTGCCACACTTTCGATCTTCGCCGGTCATCCCAATCATGCTGGGCTCGCCCGATGGGCGTCTGGCAGACGCCTCTTGATCCTTCAACAGCTCAATCAGAGAATCTCCATGCATTAAATCATGACCGCCCCTGCACCGTCCAAATCAGGAGAAATCATCCTGCGCTGACCAAAAGCCATCATTGACCCCAGCTTTTGCAGGAATTTGGGTCGGCACGAGCATAACAATTCGGATAGCCGCTCATCCCCCACCCGGGGCGCCGTGATCCGCAAAGAAGTGTTGCGATGCTTTCTTTTCTTTGATAGGCAAATCGTCTCAACAATATTAAAATGCCTTTCCTTGTGAACGGGGTGGCGTGTGAGTATCGTCCTTTTAAAGGAAGATAACCTTCGGCATTGCCGCACTTTGGAACCGGCGACCGTGGCCCGCTGCAATGATGTAAAGGGCACGTCTAAGCTCAATGTGCATCGGAACGTGCAGATGACCTTTACCAGACCCTCGATTCCGCACGGGCCATAATGATACTGATTACGTGGGTCAAAAAGGGCGCCCTGCCGGCGGGGAGGTACACCCGCAGGGCGCGCCGCACAGAGGTCCTGGTCGTTGGGCAACAGGACAGCGGCGGCAGAACTGATTCGGTTACAAATCGTGACTGAAATAGCCCGGAGCATGCTCAAGATCAGATATCTGGAATTCAACAGTTTTGGGTCTGCTCGGCGCAGTAGCGCGCAGGGACATGCCTGCCTCCGGACTCGCTCCTTCGCGATCGCAAAATCATACGGCACCCTCGGCCTTCAGCGCGCGATAGGTGGTATCGACCGACTTTACCGTCGCGTCGACAATGATGTCGATCTCTTTTCGGGTAATGATCAGGGGGGGTGCATAACCGAGGATGTCGCCATGCGGCATGGCCCGTCCGATGACACCATTCTCGAACAGAGCAGCTGCAGTGCGCACCCCGACCTGAAGGTCGGGTTCGAATGGTATCCTTTGTTTTGGGTCCCGCATCATCTCTACGGCCGACAGGATACCCACTCCGCGAACTTCACCAACGATGGGATGTCCCGCCAGCTCGGCCTTCATCCGGTCTTGCCAATACGGTCCAACATCGCGGACATGCTCCAAAATATTTTTTTCTTTAAGCAGTCGAATATTGGCGAGCGCGGCTGCGGCACAAAGCGTGTGCCCCGAATATGTCCAGCCGTGGCCGAGTGCGCCGTGCTTCTCAGTTCCTTGTTCCAAAACCGACCAGACACGGTCGCCAATGATTGACCCGGAGATGGGGAGGTAGGCGGAACTCAAACCCTTTGCGATGGTCACGAAATCCGGACGCATGTTATACAGGTGGGAACCGAACTTCTCGCCGGTTCGCGCGAAGCCGCAGACCACTTCATCGGCGATTAGAAGGATATCGTATTTGTCGAGCACCGCTTGAATGGACGTCCAGTACCCTGTGGGGGGCGGCACAATACCTCCTGTCCCAAGTACCGGCTCTCCAATAAAAGCTGCAACCGTTTCCGGTCCTTCGGCCAGGATCAAGGCTTCAAGCTCATCGGCACAGCGCCGGGAGAACGCTTCCTCGCTCTCCTCGATACGCGCCTGGCGGTAATAGTGCGGCATGGTTGTATGGCGCACCAAATCCAGAGGCAGGTCGAAGAAATTGTGGAAGAAGGGAAGGCCAGTTAGGCTACCCGTGACCAATCCAGACCCGTGATAGCCGCGATTTCGCGAGATGATCTTTTTCTTTTCGGGCCGGCCAAGAATGTTATTGTAGTACCAGACCAGCTTGATGTTGGTTTCGTTGGCATCGGAACCGGAGAGGCCGAAATAGACCCTTCGCATGTTCTGACCGAAATACTCGACCACGGCCTCTGCCAACAGGGCGACCGGCTCCGTACCTTGGCTGGCATAGACGTGCGCGAACGGCAATTCGTGTGCTTGCCTAGCAATGGCCTCGGCGATCTCCGTGCATCCATATCCCATATTGACGCAGTAGAGCCCTCCAAAACCGTCGAGGCTCCTTCGGCCTTCGGTGTCCCAGATATAGACGCCTTCCGCACCGGCCATAATCCTATTTGGCGTTTCGCCTCGGCTGTGCTTGGCCAGATGCGTAGAAGGATGAAAGACGAAGCTTCTATCCTTCTCCCGGAGTTGCTCGGTTCCCAGATTGCTCAAGCGCATGTCCCTCTCTCCTCACGATACAATGGCAGGGGCACTAGGCCGGCCAGCTCATTAGCAAGCAGTATACCGGAAACACCTCTCAAATTTCGCGGGAAAGCACGTTTTGGCCGATGAATTCGCGGAATCGGGATCAGATGCCGTGGAAATCAGGCTTGGGAGCGTACTTTTGCCAATGAGCGGACACCAGGCCGTTCTCCTGATACAAGGTAACCACAGAACCTGCTCGAGATAGGTGAGGAATGCGTCACCGTAATCACAACGAAACTTTTGCATCTACTGCCATGCGTAAGCGGCCACTCGCCCAGAAGTCCGGGCTCAATCGACCGCTCGGTCTGTGCCGCTCCAACCATCTCGCCCAGCGTGATGTTTTATGCTGCACGCATTTACCGAAGCCCGACGATGCAGCCTTAGCGCATAGAAAGTTGGGCTGACGCGGCGTCTACGCGCGTAGCCCTGCGAACAAAGTCTAACGTGTTGCCGTACTCACATGCGGTCAGCCTGAGCCCACAAGAGCACCATCCAAGTCTCGCTCCTTCCCATCATCCCTAATCAAAGTGGATTGCATCCCATCACCCGCACTGCCCCTCGCTACACGCAAACGCGTCGTCGGCTCCAGGTCCTGCTCTAGAGCTTTCTCGCGTATACGCCTGGTCGGGCTCGGCAAGGCTCGACACCGGTGTCTTCACACCAGTGGACTCTTCCGTCACTGAGCCAGAAATGGCTTAGGCATCCCTTGGTTCTCCAAACCGAGGGATGCAACGTTGGCCGGCCCTCCAGGCTCACCTCAATGCGCCACCTGGGATCATGTGGCGCGTGCGTTGGCAACGAAACCACGTCGCCACACCCACAGGGGCACCTAAAGAGTGCCCAGTATGGTCGGCCCTTGTGCACGACGCTGATGAACTGTCCCGGCCGAACCGTGTCATTCGAAGGGCTCTTTTCTACCACATGAGTGCGAGCGAAAAATATGTCCGCGGGTGGTGCCTTAGAAGGATTTCGGTCCGGCGGTGTTTTTGGACTGCGTCGACCGAGAATGACTTCCTCTAGCCACCGCAGGAGTCTTAGCAGCCAGAACCACATGCGAATCAACACAGCTTGCCTAGTGACGGCATGCTGAGCCGATAGCCATTCTCTGGCGCGAGCAATAAACCATCTGGACCGCAGCAAAAACAATCAGCG
The DNA here is from genome assembly GCF_003997275.1 of Mesorhizobium sp. M6A.T.Ce.TU.002.03.1.1. Lineage (NCBI taxonomy): Bacteria > Pseudomonadati > Pseudomonadota > Alphaproteobacteria > Hyphomicrobiales > Phyllobacteriaceae > Mesorhizobium > Mesorhizobium sp. M6A.T.Ce.TU.002.03.1.1. The sequence continues at coordinate 2,968 of NZ_RZTI01000102.1, read as the reverse complement.
TTGTCCTTTGGCATATTGCTGTAAATCACCATGTGCACGAAATCGTACCATATATTGTCACGGCGAATGTCGCTCGGAAGCCGCCGAAAGGGGCGCACCAGATCAAATAATGTCGCTACTGCCACGTCGGCAGTCGCACTGGTGAAGGGACCTACTCCGGGCGCCCGCTCCCCGCCCCCGACCAGATAATACTCTTCCCGGAGCGTCTCTGGATCCAACTCCGCCAGCTTCGGGCGCGCCTTCAGTGCACTCTCGTAGCTGAGCTTTTCCTCAGTGACGACGCCTTGGCATCTTAGGCACCCACCAGATTCGGGAAGAACTGTGCTAACCCGGCCTCTATGATCACGTAGGTACGGCTGACGGTCCTGGTCGAGACCAATCTTGCCGGTGAGCCCGCAGTCGATAAGCCCTTGGCAGTAATAGTACACGGCTTGATTGAGAACTTCCCTTCCAGCGACATCGTCAGTACAGCCGAACACCAGGTCGGCGCTGGAAATCGCATCGACCGCTTCTGGAGACTCGTTCACATAGGCCTCAAGGGCAACGACAGTCACCATCAGGCCCAGATCTCGGATATATCGGGCTAATGTGGCAGCTTTGCTCTCGCCTACATCGCAACGGCGATATCCGCGGACGCGGTTGAGATTGCTATCTTCGAGCAAATCGCCATCGACAATGACGAGTTCGCCTACACCCGCGCGTGCGATGAGTGTGGCGACTGAAGACCCTGTTCCGCCTCCTCCGACGATTGCTACGCGCAACGATCTGAGCTTCTCGTTGAATGGTTCGCCAAAGGCAGCCTCTTGGCGCCTTAGCACTTCCGATGGTGCAGCATCGACACTGTTGCTGATGTGAACTGCCAGTTCCGTCCTGAGCACACAGACATGCCGGACGTCAGTCGCGCGGTTAGGGGCAGCGCCGGGCCGAACTCTCGCACGCCAATGTCCGTCGGCCAAAATCATAGCAACGAGTGATACCTCAGGGCCATTGCAGCCAGCGTATCCCCTTAGAATGCTTTGTTCGTTCTGATCATCCTTCGTCGAGAAATCCAGAACGCCCCTTGGGTGACTATGGGCAAACCCCAACTCGAGCCGTTCCTGCTCGCAACGAAAGTAGATATCCTGGAACTTGCGGAGATTAATGCGCAAGTGCACCGGGGAGCTGTCCAGCACCCAGTCGCCGTCCATCTCAATCACGTCAACAGCCACAAAACGCGCTGACGGCGGCAGACCCAGTACAGCTCTCTCAATTTTGCGGAAGAGGACGAGCGCGCCGCGCTCGTCGCCGTGAGGGTGCCCGGTCAACCAGCTCTTGAGCCTATCATCGAGAGAACCGACAATCGAAATGCGATGTCCGTTCATGAGCGCCTCGCGTCAGGGTACTTAAACGCCCACGAGATCCGGTCCATGATAGTCTGGACGTGGTCGACCTTTGGCTTCCAGGGATTTTTATACCAGTGTCTGGACCACCGGCAAAACACTGTCCCCTTGTGCATACGCGAATCCTCATTGGGACCAGGCCCGCCAGTATTTGGTATTGGCTTGCCGTCAGCCCGATGGAGGCGTGGGTGAACCCAGAACATGTCGCCACCCGAGCTATTGTAATTCTCCGGAATAACATACAAGACATCGACCACGTCTGCTGGTTTACCACCTCCCTGATAAATTCCTTTCGGCAGCGGAAAGCTGTTGAATATAAGAAAACGGGTGCTCTCTTCTTCCTCAAAATTGACGCCGGCTTTGTCGAGTGTCTCGTAATCGGAATCGAACAAAAGAGGCATTATTCATTTCCGGCTTCGGAACTTGCATCTTGGGCGTAGAACTTTTCGATCCCCGGTGGCAACAAATCGATTGGGTCATCGCGCCCAACCAACTTGCCGGGCTGGCCCGGCCGTTTCACATAAAGGTCCATGCTATCTGGTATGCCAGGACCTACGCCTCGCACCTCGAGGCCGGTTATGAACCGGTTGTCCCATTCATAGTTTTCGTTTTCGATTCTGAACTTGAACTTCTCTTTCGCAGCCATAAGCTTCGATCCTTCTCTCGCAGTTGCGTGGTTTCAAGATAGCTCTGGCAATCCCCCTTCTCCCGTTGATTGAGAGGACGCTCGACCGGCCGCCTCTTATAGGGGAAGCGTTCCTTTGGGTTTCACGGGAATGCGCGTGTTTCGCCGTGGAATCCGCGGAATGGAGATTCATCCCGTGAAGATCAAGGCTTGGGAGTTTACCGTTGCCTTAATGCAGATAGAGGGATTGGCGCGTCGGCTTTCACAGGTTTGGTCACCACAAGACTGTAGTATTGATCGATCCCCAAGCCGGCCCGCAGCAACCCCTCCATGAAATCCTGATAAGCAGCCATGGAAAGTGATGCGACGCGCATCAGATAATCGATCCTTCCCCCGATTGCCCAGCAATCCAAAATTTTCCGGAAATTCTTGGATCGCAACCTCGAAGTGTCTTTGGTCTTCTAGGCGATGACGGTCCAGCACGACCGCCACCATTACAAAGATCATGCCACCAATGAGGGCTGGACTCAGCCGAGCGTAGAACCCCTCAATAATCCCTGCAGCTTCGAGTGCACGGAGCCGATCCGAGCAGGCCGAGGCCGATAGATGAACGCGCTTGGCAAGCTCGGTCTTTGAAATCCGACCGTCCGACTGAATTGCGGAAAGAATCCGGATATCCCAGGCGTCCAGGCGCACAGGATTGGGTTTTGCCTTCATGACCTTCTGCTCTCAAGCCGTTTTCGGAATGGAATCGATCCTGCCAACCGAGCTGGCCGGAAAGACTCAAACACCGATGTTTCGTGCGATGCTGTCGGCCGCCATACGCTTACGCCACTGAAGAGGCCCGGAATTGTGAATGGAGTTTCCCTCAACATCGACAGCCATGATGACGGGCATGTCCTGCACATCGAATTCATAGATGGCTTCCATGCCCAGGTCTTCAAAGGCGACAATCCGCGCCGCC
>NZ_RZTI01000101.1:0-21897 GCF_003997275.1 Mesorhizobium sp. M6A.T.Ce.TU.002.03.1.1 | reverse complement strand
TGAGCGTGCGCAGCCTCTGGCCGGCAGCGGACTTCAGATGAACTGCCTTGAACCAACCTGTGCGCACAATCTGTGCAATTCCCTGCGCGTCATTCCGGTCCGTCTTCACCGTCATCGCGCCCAGAGCCGCTTTGACATGTCGACTCTCGAGACACACGACAGGGAAGCCCTCGTCGACCAGGTGTCCGCCGATCCACTCCGATGTCGCACCGGCTTCCAAGCCAACGCGAACTAGATCGTCCCGCCATCGCTGAAGTGCAGCCGTCACAGCATCCGGGTCACCGAGCACCTTCCCCTGCCACAGCATCTCGCCGGTCTCGGCGATAACGCAAATAGCTACCGCGTCGAGTGAAGTATCCAGTCCTGCATAAACGCTCATGCCAATCTCCTCTTGCAAGGTCGGCTCTGAGCATCAGACAAACGTCATGATCCGAAAAGGGGCCAGACGTTCAGGGAGCTGAACCGAATACCCCATCTCTTCAGAGAAGCGGCTGCGTTTCATGTCCTGGTCCTCTCGATGGGCCAGAACGAACTTCAAACCGGATTAGATCAGAGGGGCAAGGTCAGAACCACAGAGCCGGCAGGAACATGGATACGCCGAAAAGCAGCTTGCAATCAGCTTCGCGATCAGAGAACCCTATCTAAACATCTAGATGGCCGATGTGACGGATCGTCTCGGACCAAATCCACCCAACGATCGACGCTGTTCTCTGCAGACTTACCGGTCAAGGGTGGGCAGCTCACATTTCGAGGGTGGCTACGGTTACTATCCCTTGAATGTCGCAACCCGTTGAATTCCGTCGAGGCGCTCCGTGCGGCGCCACTGATAATACCTGCAATAGATTCTTAAAATAAATTTTACTGAATCTTTGCGACCGCAAAGCGCTGACACTGGTATCTTCGCCGTAATGTCTGAGGCAGGCGCGAAAAAGTTGATGCCTGTTTTACACTCGGACCTGCACAGCACAAGGAGGTCGTCCCATGGCGAGAAGAGCACTCATTCTAATTGAAGGCACAAGAAGCAACGGGCCGCTTTACGCTAAAGCAGCCCAACGTCTTGGCCTTCATCCAATCACCCTGTCGGCTGATCCAGCTCGCTACGACTATCTTGCCGCAGAAGGGATTGAGGCAATCCGTGTCGACACAGACAATCTTGATGCACTGATCCGCGAATGTTCCCAGCTACGCGCGAACTATGACATTGCTGGCATTACCAGCGCCCTGGAGTCAGTCTATGCGATAGCTGGCAAGCTTGCCCTGTATTTCGATCTGCCGGGGCCGAATCCCACATTGGTTGAACAGTGCTGCGACAAATTCACTCAACGTCAACTCCTCGCGCAGGCTGGCGTTCCAGTGCCTGCCTATCGCTTGGTAGTGAATGCGGCGGACGCAGAAAGCTCTGCTTCGGATATCGGCCTGCCGGTAATACTTAAGCCAGCCGTAGGCAGCAGCAGCAGCGGTGTCCGACTGTGTCACAACGTCGATGAGTTGGTCGAACATACGACCTATCTGCTCAGCAGCAAGTACATATGGCCGTTTTCGCCAAAGCACATACGGCGGTCTTCGCCGATGGTACTGGTCGAAGAATACGTAGAAGGCCCACAGTACATTGCTGACATCATGGGAACTGAGGTCGTTGGAATTACCGCTGCTGAATTCAGCTCCCTACCGCATTTCGTCTATCATGAATGCGTATTTCCGGCTCCCCTGACCGACGACGAGTACAAATCTGTCTCCGATTTTTCGCTGAGATGTTTGCAAGCTCTCGGCCTCGGTTGGGGCCCAACGTGCATCGAATTCCGATGGACCAAGCGTGGCCCGGTCGTCATTGAAGTCAATCCGCGACTTGCTGGCACCGATCCCCAACTGGTTCAGCTAGCTTATGGGGTCGATCTCGTCGCTGAGCACATCAAGCTTCTTATCGGCGACGAATGTGATTTGCGCAAAAGGCATTCGCACACTGCGGCCGCGCGGTTTTTAATTCCTGATTGCGATGGCACCCTCGATTGGATCGATGGCGACGCCCGGGCGGCTGCGGTATCGGGTGTTGCCGAGGTCAAATTGTATGTTGAACCCAAGACGCCGATTATTAGGAAGGGCGATGACCGTGACTGCCTCGGATGTGTCATCGCCACTTCACCCAGCCATGCTCAGACCGAGGCGATACTTCAGCGTGCGGTCGACTTAATTAGTTGGTCAATCACCCCAGTTGCGAGCAACAGGAGCGATCGCCGACCCCTCCCCTCCCAGCACTCCCGAGGAGGTGGTGCTAGGTAAGATAACGCCCGCCGCATATCCGTTCAATCCGAGGGATCCGCGGCACAAGTTGACACGACTTGTTTGAATTGTTTCCGCAGCCCGCAACGAGCAAGACCCTCGCCAACGAGCGACTCGGTCAGTCCTCAGGTTGGCACGGCGGCCCAAATGGTCTTATTGGCCCACGCTGCCGCTTAACTTGAAGGGTGCCGACATTTATAGGCATGTGAGCCCTATGTCAAGCGCGGTAAGAACGATGCGGTGGACGCGGAGGCGATCTGCGAAGCGGTGACACGCCCGACCACGCGCTTGGTGACGATGAAGTCGGCCGAGCAACAGGCGGCCTTGTCGCTTCACCGCACACACAGTCTTCTGGTCAAGCAGCGCACGCAACTCGCCCTGCAACGAAGTGACGACGTGGCACGACGCTTGTCGACGATCCCCGGCATCGGTCCGGTTGGCGCCACAGCATTGGCCGCACCCGCTGCGGATCCGCTGATCCGGGACAGTTCCGCTCGGGTCGAGAGTTTGCGGCCTAGCTCGGGCTGACACCTTTACAAAACTCGAGCGGCGGCAAGGATCGGGCGGCCGCATCACCAAGATGGGCAACCGGTATTTGAGAAAGCTTCTGGTAGTCGGCGCGACATCGTTGATCCGTCGGGCGAGATACAAACCGGAGACAGCCGATCCTCGGCTTGTCGCGTTGCTCGCCAGGAAACCCGTGCGAGTGGCGAGTGTGGCCATGGCGAACAAGATGGCCCGTGTTGTCTGGGCGATCATGGTACGCGGCGTGAGTGTCCGGGAATTACCGAAACACGCGGCAAGCTGCTGACAATGAGCCCGGCGACGATGGATCGGCTTTTGGCGGAGGTACGTGTTGTGGCTCGCGGCGGCCAGCGCCGGCGAGCAGGAATGAGTTCGGCGGTTCGCCGATCGGTGCCGGTGCGCACCTTCGGGGACTGGAATGATCCGCCGCCCGGTTACGTCGAGGTCGATTTCGTGGCGCATTCCGGCACATCTTCGTCCGGCAGCTTTGTGCAGACGATGGTGTTGACCGATATCGCCACGGGGTGGACTGAATGCGTTCCGGTCCGCACGCGCGACAGCGGCAATGTGATTGTGGCGATCAAGCAGGCCCGCTCGTTCTTTCCCTTCCCCCTGCTCGGCGTAGATTTCGACAACGACAGCGCCTTCATGAACGAGTTCGTCGTCTCCTGGTGCCGCAGCGAGGAACTGGAAGTGACGCGCTCGCGCGCCTATCGAAAGAATGACCAGGCGCATGTGGAGCAGAAGAATGGCGCCATCGTGCGTCGCCTGGTGGGGTATGGTCGGTTTGTCGGCGCGGAGGCGACGGCCGCGCTTGGTAAACTTTATGCTGTCGTGCGGCTTTACGGCAATCTGTTCCAACCGTCATTCAAGCTTCAGGAGAAGACGCGGATCGGCGCTCGTGTGATCAAGCGCTATCATCCGCCAGTTCCGCCTGCGGCCCGTGTCCTTGCACATCGGCAGCAAGTGTGTTGCAACGCCTGACAAAGATCGACCCCTCGCGCTTTAAGGAAAAGAACCTGAGAATGGTGCAACGGCTTGTGAAGGTCTGGCGCATGGAAATGGCTGGGCTGATCATCCTCGATGACGGTTGGATGAAGAGCTGGCCGCTATCTCCCTCCGCCGCGACGGATGGAGAAAGGGCCCATGTCGGCCCTATCGCGTTCGGTAACATTCCCCGGTGAGGCAATAGGGGGGCAGTTTTCCATGTCGCCCGACACCGATGAGGTGGCTCGCCCTACACTGCGCGTGGGACGCTTGCTCGGACGATCCGAGTCGGCCGGGAGGGCGAGGTTCGCCTCTTTGGCGAGTCGACGCGTCGTGTACGTGCATGGGCGGCGTTATTCAGCGGATCGCGGACAAGTTTGATCGGGTCTATTTCTGGTACGAGGCAGGACCAACCGGCTATGGTCTCTATCTGCTGATCCGTTCGTTTGGCCACGAATGCACCGTGATCGACAGACTCTACCCAAACCTGGAGGAAGTTCAGGATCAGATCACGACCTCTCGGTTTTTTCCTCCCAAGCCTGCTATGACTGATCCCTTCCCCGACGACATTGACGAGGTAATTTGGGACGAAGCATCCACACGGGCGGATGCAATCTGCTGTTTCCTGAAGCGCAATCCTGAGGGCGCGAAGGCCGGCGATGTTGCGGAACTCGCAGCTGCGCTTGGTCTAAGTCTATCTTCAAGGGCACCAGCTGCTCGAACGCCGCCAAGGCCTGCAACACGCCCAGTGCGAGGGCACGCTGAAGCTTGTGCAGAAGATTGAGGAGGCCTTTGTCGGAACCCCCGCCTGCAGGGCGCCCTCTCCGCTGCCGCAAATACGAAACTGCTCGTCATACTTCACGCCGCGGGCTGACCTCAATAAGGACCTTTGCGAGCGTCACGAAGTCTGCGACAAACAAGCCAATCTGCCGCCGCACTGTTTCTGCTGCGAGCGTGAACCCGGCACATTCGAGGACGAGGGTGCCTACCGTTGGCTCAGCCGTTAAAAGCGACTTAATCCCTGCAAGCACATCGGATGTGATGACATCAGGAGGCGCGTCAGGGCAAGGATCTGCGAGCCGCCGCCATGTCAGAGAACCTTCAATTCCTCCAATTGCAATATCAATCTCCTTTGACGACCATCCAGCCGCATTGAAATGGTGTTCTGCAAGTTTCGTGGAGTCATAAGTTAAAATCCCTACCTTGCGGCCCGATGGCATGCTCTTGGCCGCAAATGGCACTAGCGCGAGGCTCGACAACACAACTGGTACGGAAACCGCAGCCGCCACGTCGGCTTGGTGCAGCGAGCTGAAGCCGCAGTTGGTGGTTATCGCCGAGACTCCCTCTCTTTCGAGTTTTTGCGCTCCGCTGACATACGCATCCTTGAGCGATGGGTCTCCGGCAATTAGCCTGGCCACGTTCGCGCCTTCAACAGTCAGACGCTTAATCGGAAATTGATGTGTCTCAGGCGCGCACAAGGCACCAAGATGACTGATTGGTCTGTTTTCGAGTTCCAATATCCCCAAGGTCTTCTTGTTCACGACGCCTCTCCTGTTCCGGCTCCGATAACTTTTCGTGGTTTTCTGCGGCTCGGTTCGAACGAGTGCCGAGAAGCGGCGGTGTCCTCTAGAGATCTGAGGCCCACTCAAACATCTGCCTATACACCTGACGGCTACGCCAGAGGACCATTTCGCGCCAATCCTCCGACCTGGGATCGTAGTGTTCGCGAAGACGGAGTCGGATGGCTTGTGCAAGTTCCGGGTCGACCTCGGGATTTTTCGCCAACCAATGATCCTCTCTCAGGACCCGTCGACCGTTCTCCGGATCAAACGTGCCGAATTCAAGCGCCACGTAAACGTGACGCTCACCAAGCAGCCGCTGCCAAAACTCATCAACGCAGCCCCGTATCGGCACTGACGATGAGGTCCCAAGGTCGGGCGAGGTGACCGATCTTCCGAACATCGCCGATGCCCGTTCATAACCAGTGAGCCCCGAGGGCTGCTCGGTCTGAAGCTCGCCGTATCCGAAGGGCCCCAGGCCGGTATGTACGTCGACAATCACCACCCGATCTCGGGATTTCAGAGAAAAGTCGTCCGCAATTCTCTCTAGCGTCAAACGCGAATGGCTGGGACCGAAACCTCCGAAAAATACGCCGTCGGGATAACTATATTGGCCAGCTTTTCGAGCAGTTTGGAAGGCGACTTCGCCGTTTTTCTTGCGAAATTCCTCAATAGCGATTTCTGCGGTTTCGAACACTGGACCACTTATCTCTGCCGGGACTAAATAGTCGGCAAGCTCGGCGTAACCCGGATTGGCTGGAACAGGTTGCGAGAAGTCCACGAAATTACGATTCAGATCGCAGCCCTCTTCAGTGACGCGGCGATCCCACGCAAACCCGTATGGATTAAGTGCGTGTATCAGAATCATCGCTTGGTCCGGCCGCAGCGAGCTAGCAGCGCCCCTTCGCATCCAGTCCACCTGCCCAGCCGAGCCGCAGTAGCCCTCTACACCGTGTGTGGCCGAGATCAATACGCCCATATGACGCGCGTCTGGATTGCCGAACCAAGCGACATCGGTGAACAATTCCTCACCACCCAGTCCTCGGGCCGGCGATTTATATGATCTCACAGAGTTGGCGAGATCGAGGAACTTCTGGCGCGCCTCAAAATATGTGTTGGAAAAGGTTCTGGAAATGTCCTGCAGTATCGCGTCGCGCATTTGTCAGTCCTTAACGATCAGCTCGCGAGGGCTCTTGGTGAGCGGTTCGTAACCACCCTCAGCCACGACGAACGATTGAGTGATTGTAATGCCAGTGTCTTTGAGCCAAAGACCTGCCATCAGGTGGAATGCCACCCCGGCCTGAAGCACCGTACGATCTCCTTGACGAATACTCGCCGTGCGCTCGCCCCACGTCGGCGTGTATGCCACACCGATCGAGTAACCTAGCCGACTGTCCTTCTCGATACCATGGACGCTTAGGGTCTTTCGCCATGCCAACTCGATTTCTTCGCATGTCGAGCCCGGTCGCACCACATTAAGAGATGCGTCGATCCCTTCGATGACGTAGGAAGCCAAATCGCGATAGCTTTGAGGCGGCTTACCAAAGTAGATCGTGCGGCTCATCGGAGCATGGTAGCGCAGTCGACAGCCGGATATTTCGATGTTCGCAACGGAGTTGGGTGCAATAGGGCGGTCACTGAAAATTGGATGTGCCTCGCGCGCCCGCGCACCGAACCCCATGTGAGGCGGGCTCGTCGCCGGAAGCCCACCGAAAGACGCAGTGCCGGTCATCTGCGCATGGTAGATGGCTGCAGCCACATCACACTCTCTTACTCCCGGAGCGGCGACTTCAACAGCGCGCGCCATCATGCGTTCGGTGATAGCCCCTGCATCTCGCATATAAGCGACTTCCTCGGCACTCTTCACGAAGCGCGCCCAATTCACTAAGAGTTCGGCGTCCCTAAAACGGACGTTCGGCATTGCCTTCACGAACTCGGCGTGGTCTCGAGCTGTATAGTAGTAAGCCCCCATCTCCACTCCCACTGTTTTGGCGCTCGGAGATTCTCGAAGAATTGCGTCGGCAATAAACTGCGACGCGTGCCGATCCGCAGCCTGAACGTAGATATCGGGATAGGGGATAATGCGGTCGACTGGGAGGTAACTCGTGATATGCGCGGTGGCAGAGTCGACTAGCCGCCCGATCCATAGGGGAAGCTCCACGTCTTGAAAAATCACCAGGGCCTGGACTGTATAAAACGACCATGCATCGTAACCGCTTAGATAATATATGTTTGCTGGCTCCGTAATCACAAGTACATCCAGCTCGGCATCTACCATGCGAGCTTTTACACGCTGCAGTCTAGACCTATACTCAGCTTCAGAGAAATTCAGAATACGCATTAATTCATCCACGAGAGTTGAGTTAAATGGAAAGCACCGATAGTACTAGGGCCCGCAGGCCGACAATTCCCCCCTCGCCCGATAGGTTGGATCTCGGCAAACCACACGAACCGTAAGCGTGCGACCGACAATGTCCAATATAAATACGAGGGTCTCTTTATCGCGTATCAAGATTGATGCAGATTCTGCTGCGGCATGGCGGCAGGCTGACACGGTCAGGGAGCATGCTCACTGTTCCATCTGTGGAAGTTGCCTGAACCTGAGTTGGAATTATCATAGCCCGGCTGATTTTGAATTGTTCCCGGCTCGAACTTCTGGCCACCGGCCGCTCCAGGGCACGACCTGCTCGAGGTCGCGCGCCACACGGACCAGCGTGGCCTCGTCGCCAAAACGGCCGACAATCTGAACGCCGATTGGCAGTCCGCTGGCGCTCTGGGCCAAAGGTAACGACACCGAAGGTTGTCCGGTAACGTTGAAGACTCCGGTATACTGACATAGTGAGGCATCCGCCTCCTTGAATTCTTCGACGGAGAGTGTCGTGTTGGTCGTGCAATAACTGTCGCGATGCCGCGTAGCGACATGGGGCATTGTGGGAGTCAGCAGAATATCGAATTCTTGGATCGCCTCGCCCACCTGAAAGCGCATTTTCCGCAAGGCCTCATGAAGCTCTCGAGGGTCGGTTTGCTCAGCTCGGCCATATTCGTAGTGCTTCAAATTGACCGGCTCCAAAGTACTAGAGTCAATTGCACGCGCCATGGCTCGCGCATTGTCCTCTAATGTACTTGCAAATATACTGGACGCAGCAAGCATGATTCGAGTATAGTCACTTGACTTGTAGGGGGGCGTCACTTCCTCCAGCACGTGACCCATTTCCTCGAGGAGTGAAGCCGTCGCTTCCAGGGCGCGCAGGACTTCCGGATCCAGATCGATTGCACCCCATTTGGTCCTTGCTATCCCGACTCTCAAAGTGCCAGTTGGCCGGGCAAGTTCTTCCACATATCGCCGGTTCGGCTGGACTATGATGAAAGGATCACCAGGATGAGCACCGGAGAAAACATCGAGCGCAGCAGCCATATCGCGCACGCTTTTGCAAAGAACAAAAGAGCGGCTGCGGCCGAAACTTGCGTCCTGATTATCAGGGCCGCCGGAAACGCGGCCTCGGGATGGGTTCAGCCCGACTAACCCGCACCACGAGGCCGGGATGCGAATTGACCCGCCTCCGTCGCTACCATGTGCGATCGGAGTGATGCCGGCGGCCACTGCTGCTGCGGCTCCCCCGGATGCCCCCCCCGCGGAGCGATCTAAATCCCAGGGATTTCCAGTGATGCCATGGAGAACAGATTCTGTCGTTGCCGACATCCCGAGCTCCGATGTTGCAGTCCTTCCTATATTGCGAAGGCCGGCATTCCTGGCGCGACGGAAATAGTAACTATCGGTATTTGAGCGATACCCTTTGAACAGGCGGCTCCCGCTTTCCTGAAGTCGGCCGGCTTCAGAGGCGCCGATGTCCTTGCGGAGGAATGGCACACCATTGAAAAGTCCAAGGTCAGCTCCGGCAACGGTCTCAGCATCATCGTAGAACTCGATGACAGCGTTGATGCGCGGATTGACCTCGTCGTGGGCCTGGCGAGCCAAACGCGTCAGTTCCACGGCGGTCACTTCACCGGCGCTTACGAGCGCCGCCAGACCGGTAGCATCGTATTGCAAGTATTCACGGAGTTGCATGCTGGTTATCCCATTCATAAGAATTCCTATGTCGGCGTGCGCTTTGTAAACGGAGTTCCAAATCGCTCTCCGCGTCGAAAAGTCGGTTTATACCCATCGGGAATGCTCCGCGCGCCATACGCACCTTGGAACAGAAAGCTCATGCACATTGCCCTGGCGCAAAAGCAATAGTCGCGCGACTCTCGGTCACCAGAGCGCCCTTTCGAGCGCTGGCCTTGTAGTGCTCTTGCAGTCTTTCGAGATCTGCTGCCGGAATGTGGCACCGGATGGCATGGCCGGGCTCCGCTTCAATCAGGGGCGGCTTAGTTGTCTCACAAATCGGACCGATCTTTCGCGGGCATCGACTCTGGAAGACGCACCCTGGAGGCTCATTGGCCGCGGAGGGAATTTCCCCCGACAGCCGAATGCGGGTGTTCTGGGTGCCGTCGAGGTTGGGGACCGCGGAAAGAAGTGCCTCCGTATAGGGGTGGTTTGGTCCTTCGAATACGCGCTCCGATGGCCCTATCTCCATGATCCGCCCGAGGTAGAGCACCGCAATTCGGTCGGAAAGATACCGCACGACGCCAAGATCGTGAGAGATGAAGACATAGCTGACCGCCCGGGCCGCTTGAAGCTCCGCGAGAAGATTCAGGATCGCAGCCTGAACTGAAACGTCGAGGGCCGAGGTAGGTTCATCGCAGACCACAACTCGAGGGTCGCCAGCGAAGCTCCGCGCTATGGCCACGCGCTGCTTAAGCCCGCCGGAGAGCTGGCGCGGGCGTAGAGCTAGGTGTCGGGGCGTCAAGCATACCGCCGTAACGAGAGCGTCAAGACGGCTAGATAAGTCGGCGCCTCGGAAACCGCCAAGCCTGCGCAACGCGCGACCAATAATGCGAGCGACGGAATGGGAGCGGTTCAGCGCCGAGTCCGGATTCTGGAAGACGATCTGCACCGCCTTCACGTCTTCATCCCGGCGCCGGTCGAGACTGGGAGCAAGGGGGTTGCCGTCGAGCTCGATGGTTCCGCCGGCATCGGGCGGGACCAGGCCCAGGAGCATTCGTGCCAGAGTGGTTTTGCCGGAGCCGGACTCGCCGACCAGACCCAGTGTTTCTCCTGGCAGCAGGCTTAGCGAGACGTCGGCGACCGCACGCACTGCGTGGCTCCCCTGGCCATAGGTCTTCGAGAGATTGCAAACCCGGAGTACCGGCGCGGCCCCCGCTGTAGGCTTTGGTACCGCCGCCACATCGGCCGGCGTGCTGCGCGGAAGGTCAGCCGCCCGATCCGGGTAATGGCAACGCACCAGCCGATCGCCAGCATCCCGCAGGTCCGGAATTTCCGTCCTGCAGCGATCGTCGGCGAGCGCACAGCGCTCGGCGAAGGGGCAACCGGGCATCCGCGCGCCAAGCATGGGCAAGAAGCCCGGGATAGTGTCAAGCCGTCCGTGGTCCTTCAGCTGTCCGCCCCGCGGTAGGCACCGCAGAAGCGCGACAGTGTAGGGATGGCGCGGTGAATCCAAGATCTCCCGCGTCGGCCCTTCCTCCACCAGCATCCCCGCATAAAGGACGCCGACGCGGTCGCACATCTTCGCGACTACGGCGAGGTTGTGGCTGATGAACAGGATCGAGGTGCCAAACTCGCGCCGGAGATCGGTGACTAGGTCGAGGACCTCGGCCTCCACGGTGGCGTCAAGGCCGGTTGTGGGCTCGTCCAGGATCAGCATCGTCGGATCACTTGCCAGCGCCATGGCGATCGCTACCCGCTGCTGCATTCCGCCTGAAAGCTCATGCGGGTAGCGCTGCATGACTGAGCCGGGATCGGCGATGCGCACCTTGTTCAGCATCTCGAGGGCCCGAGCATCGCGCTCGGCCGCCGATAGACCTATTACTTCGAAGACCTCGACCAACTGCCGGCCTATCGTCAGCGAAGGGTTCAGCGCTTTGCCGGGATCTTGATAAACCATCGAGACCTTTTTTGCCCGCACTACCCTAAGCGCTTCGGGCCCGAGCCGCATGATATCCGCCCCGTCGAGCATCACCGACCCGCCCGTGATCTTGCCGTTCCGCGGCAGGTAGCGCACGACTGTCAGGGCCACGGTGGACTTGCCGCAGCCGCTTTCACCGACGAGCCCATAGGACTCGCCCGGCGCGATCTGCAGTCCAACCTCGCGCAGTACCGCGCGGTCCCGCCCGCCGGACCGGTAGGCGACAGAGAGACGGTCTAGGCGTAGCGCTGGTTCAGTCATAGAGCGCTCCTTGCAGCCCGTCGGCCGTCAAATTAACCCCTACGATGAGGCTAGCGATGGCCAGCGCGTCGAAAAGCACCGTCCACCAGTAGCCGCCGCTAATCATCGAATAGTTGGTCGCGACCGACAGCCCCCAATCCGGCGAGGGTGGCTGGAGACCGAAGCCAAGAAAGCTCAGAGTGGCGACCGAGAAGATCGCATAACCCAGGCGCACCGAGGATTCGACAAGGATGGGCGGCAGTATGTTGGGCAGGATTTCGACGAACATGATATGGACGGTATTCTCCCGGCGAAGTTTGGCGGCGGCGACGTAGTCGAACTCCCGCTCCGACAGGACCGCGGAGCGCACGGTACGGGCGATGACGGGGCCGAAGGACAGACCGATGACGATGATTACCATCGTCTCGGAGGTGCCGAGCGCGACGATTGCGAGGAGCGCGATAATGACCGACGGGATCGCCATCTTGGCCTCAATGAGACGCGAGACGACATCATCGACAATACCTCGGAAATAGCCGATGAGAAGGCCGAGCACGGTGCCCACGACGGTCGCCAGGATCGTCGCGAGAGGCGCGACGATGAGAAGATCGCGCGAGCCGACGATGACGCGGGAAAAGATGTCGCGGCCAAGTTGATCGGTCCCGAACCAGTTTTCTGACGAGGGCGATCCAAGCGCGTTCAGGATGTCCGCGGCCAGCGGGTCGTAAGGCACGAAGTGGCGGCCGAAGAGGGCGCAGACTACCCAAAAAAGCACGATGGTCACGCCGATCAGGAAGGAGCCGGAGCGGAACAGCGCTGCGAGGACCTCCTGGCGACGTCTTCTGGGTGCGGCGGTAGCAACGTCAGTCATTGACTCGCTATCCGGATGCGCGGGTTGAAGAGGGAATAGAGGAGATCGGCGAGCAGTGTCGCCACGGCATAAATGATGCCGATAACCAGCACGCCCGCCATTAGCACCGGAAAATCCTTTCCTTTGGCTGCATCGTAGATCAATGACCCGATGCCCTGGTAGCGGAACAACGTCTCCACCACCACAAGGCCTCCGATAAGGTAGCCCGTCTGGCTGGCGATGACCGTGATTGTCGGCAGAAGCGCGTTCCTGAGCACGTGCCGCCAGATGACTTGGCGCCTAGGAAGACCCTTCAGGATGGCGGTGCGGGTGTAATCCGAGTCGAGCGCCTCAACCATGCCCGCACGCGCCATGCGGGCGATATAGCCGAACAGGATGAAGATGAGTGGGATCGCGGGCAAAATCAGATAGCAGAGTTGGGTCAGAGGGCCCGCGCCATCCGGCCAGGCGGCGGAGATCGGCAGCCAGCGAAGCCATACGCCGAAGACGAGGATAAGAATGATGCCTGTGACGAATTCCGGAAGCACAGTCGCAGACAGGCCGCCTAGGCTAATGATGCGATCAACAGGGCGGTTCACATTCAGGGCAGCAACCACCCCGCCCAAGATACCAAGCGGCACGACCAGCAGAAATGCCACCGCCGCAAGCTTAACTGAATGGGCAAGCGCGGGAACTACGAAGTCAGCGACAGGGGCGCTATAAATATAGGACTGCCCCATGTCGCCTTGGAGAAAAAGCAAAATCCACGTGCCATACTGCAGAATGAGCGGCCGATCGAGGCCAAGCCGGTGGTTCAGCGCATCTACCGCTTGCCGATCGGCGAATGGACCAAGGATTGTTCGGCCGACATTGCCGGGCAAAACCTGCCCGAGAAAGAACACGAGCAGGCTCAGCACGATGAGGGTCACCAGCGAATAGGCAAAACGTCGGGCGAGGAGACGGCTCATCATTGTTGTTTGGGGCATCCTACCGTGATTGCGTGGCGGGCCAGCTTCGTGCCGGTCCGCCGAACCGAGGTCATACGATTCCCGCCCCCGCTAGGAAGAGCTGCCCCATGGCCGTTGCCTGGACGCCGACTACGCCCTTCTTGGTCGCCGTCAGGTGGTCGTAGAAGTAGCCGAACAGAACCGGTGTTTCTTTAAGCAGTAGCCGCTGGATCTTGCCTGCGTTTTCCCGCTGCGATTCAAGGTCGAGCGAGGCGACATAATTTTGGACTAGCCTGTCATAATCCTCGTTATGGAACTTGGCGGCGTTCCAAGCACCGGTGCTCGTCAGAAGTGATTTGAGAAGCACATTCGGCACGCCCCGGTGACCAAAATCGCCAATGCCCATTTCCGAGTCGAGCCAAGGAGATTGACCCAGGACCACATCACCGTAAAAGGCACCTCGGTCCATGATGTTCAGCTTTAGGTCGACACCAATCTCCTTCACCCAGCTCTGGATAAGCTGTGCATAGGCCGGAATTTCGAGAAATTGCGATGCCGTAAGCGTCGCCTCAAAGCCCTTCTCAACCCCCGCCGCCTTCATCAACTCTTTTGCTTGTTGGATGTCCTGTTTGCGCTGCGCGACCGAAGGATCGGTCGATGGATAAATGGGCGCAAATGGGCTGTCGTTACCGACGACCGCTTGGCCCTTCATCAAGCCATTCACCAGTTTCTCGCGATCGATACTCAGCGCCACCGCTTGGCGGATACGCGCATCTTTGAACGGGCCCACATTACACTGCATGTGCATCGGCTGGCTCGCGGTCGACCTGATCCTGATTATTTCAAAAGCGGGGTCGTTCAGCAGAGCCACGCCGGCAAGTGCGGGCAGTTTGTTGATGACGTCGACTTGCCCAGCTTGAAGCGCGAGGATTTGTGGCTGGATGTCCCGGTAGAAGGTGAACTCCGTCCTCGCCGGCAGCGCCCTAAGGGCCCAGTAGTCTTCATTACGGACGAAACTCGCGCCGACGTTCCGGGTGAACTTCTCAATCCTGAAAGGACCAGTGCCGTTCCAGGTTTTCTCGAAATCCCCGGAATAGTTCGCCGACAGGATGATGGCATTGTAGTTGTCAGACGATACCAGATAGGGGAAATTGCCATTCGGACCGTCAAGATGGAACTCGACGGTGTAGTCGTCCACCTTCTTGGTGCCGCCCTTCTGCAGGATTCCCTTGAAAACTGAAAGCGCGTTTGACGAATTCTTCGGGTCAGCCAGCCGATCTATGGTGGCAACGACATCATCGGCCTTCATCTCGGCGCCAGAATGGAACTTAACGCCCTTTCGCAGCGTAAAGGTCCAGACGGTGCCGTCCTGATTGGGCTTCCAGCTCGTCGCGAGACTGGGCCTTAACACAAGGTCCGGCCCGTCCACACAAAGGAATTCGCCGACCTGCTGGAACATCAATATTGGGCCGTAGTCCCCCGCCAGAACAGGGTCAATTGTGGCTTGCGGCGCAGGGCAAGCAACGCGAATGGTGGCATCTGGCTGAACGTTGGCACGCGCCATTGAAGGCGCAACGCCGAAACCAGCCGCCAATGAAACTCTTCCGAGAACCGGTAGCGACAAGCCAAGCAAACTACCATACCTCAGAAGTTCGCGACGACTCACACGGCCATCTACGTAGCCATCTATGAGGTGATTTTCGACAGGAGTGAGCCCCTTGCGAATCTTGTCAAGCCAATTTGCATTCATGAAGTTTCCCACCTTCGGTCCTTAGGGCCATAGGATCTTTTTTTGACTAGGCCCTTCCGTTCACGCGGTCGGCGACATCTCAACGCCACGTCATGCACCCACACGTGCAAGGCTTTTTAGTCCTGTGCCATTGTCGGCAGGCTCAGGTCCAATACAGTCTGCATATCATTGACATCTAGCATCGAGATCGGCACTGCCCGTCACGATGGAGCGTAGGCAGGAGATCCGGCAGGATGAGGGTAAGCCGCCGGTTGACGTCCGGCGCTGAGGGTGCCGTACCGCGCTCACCAGTTCGTCCCGCGACGCATTGCTCGCCGCGGCACGACATCCAGGAACAACTCAGCGAGGCAATGCGCGCTCTAGCTTTGATTGCCGCGCCGCGAAATCGTCCCATCAGAACCGTCGCATGTAAGCGACGGCGCAATGCCGTTTACAAACAGCTGTCCTGCTTGGCGCGGCTCCATCCCTGGATGGTTACAAAAACACGCGCTGCTCGCCGACTACATGCATGGCTCGACGGCCACGACCGAATTTCTGACAGATTAGGCCGACCCGCAGTCTTTCGTCGTACGCCCGAGACCATACAGTTCGAGTGCACCTGTTAGTCCTTGAGCACGACGATGGCCCGACGGCGCGCCGTCTCCATCTAGGCGTCGATGTCCATGGCCCGGTCCTTCCAAATGCAGCGTGGCGAGATTTGAGGGGGCCGCGGCTTGATCCGCGGGAGCATGGACATCTGCGTCCGGCTCTCGATTGGAAAACGCATACGTCCGAGGATCCTTAGGGGGAATGGTAACTAGGTCGTGCTTGATCCCCTTATACCCGACGAGGAGACCGAAGGCACGCTTGATACAGGAGAGCAGGCGAGTGCCAGGCCCACCTTCATGAAGCGCAGCTCGTATATATCCTCCTTGAACCAGCGTTCTGTCTCGATCTGCGCTTGTCGCAGAGCGGAGGTGCAGCTTCTACACGAAGAACTAGGGCCCGCTATGAGATCAGGATCCGAGGAGCAGGCTTCCTACGGCGCCTGCGCTTTTGCATCTCAGTCCCTCCTTCAATCGAGGCTGAACTCTAAACTCAGATGGAGGAAAACCCTGCCAGATCCAGGCGAAACTGCCTACGGCAAACTCGACGCGGTTCATCACAGACCCTGTACACAATTTCACAGAACCTTTGCGACCGCAAATGGCTGACAGTGGTAGGGTCGCCCGAAGTCTGAGGTCAAGGCGCGGCTTAAGAGAGCTGATGCCGATCACGCTTGACCACCGCACAGAACGCAACGTCGGAGTCAAAGTCCATGACAAGAGAAGCGCTCATCCTGGTTGAAGGTCATAGGGGTAACGGTCCGCTCTACGTCCAAGCGGCTCAGCGTCTAGGCCTTCACCCAATTACCTTATCGGCTGATCCGGGTCAGTACGACTACATCGCGGCGAAGGGGATTGAGGCGATCCGCGTCGATACAGACAATCTGGATGCGCTGATCCGCGAATGTAACCGGATAAGTGCGACGTATGACATTGCTGGCATTACTGGCTTTGCGCCTAACAATGAGTTGTTGTCTGCGACAGTTGGCAGGCTCTGCCGGTATTTCGATCTACCGGGACCGAACCCGGCAGCGATTGAACGATGCTGCGACAAATTCGCTCAACGTCAGCTCCTCGGGCAGGCCGGTGTTCCCATACCTGCTTATCGCCTGGCAGCGAATGTGGCGGACATAGAAAGATCTGCTGTGGAGATCGGGCTGCCAGTGATTCTTAAGCCAGTCATGGGCAGCGGCAGCATCGGTGTCCGACTGTGCCGCGATGTTGATGAGTTGACCGAACATACGACCTATCTGTTGAGCGAGAAGTACTTATGGCGATGTTCGCCGAGGATACTGGTCGAACAATTCGCACAAGGCCCGCATTATATCGCTGAGATCATGGAAAGTGAGGTCATTGGGATTACGGCCGCTGACTTCGGCCCTCTACCGCATTTCGCCTTTCGTGGTGTCACCTTTCCGGCCCCGCTGATTGATGACGAGTATAGGCGTGTCGCCGAAGTTTCGCTGAGCTGTTTGCGAGCTCTCGGCCTTGGCTGGGGACCAACCTGCATTGAATTCCGGTGGACGAAGCGTGGTCCGGTCGTCATTGAAGTTAATCCGCGCCTTGCCGGCGCGCCTGATCCTCAACTAGTTCAGTTGGCTTACGGTGTCGATCTCATCACCGAGCACATCAAGCTAGTCATAGGTAAGAAATGCGATTTGCGTCGGAGGCATTCGCACACTGCGGCCGCGCGGTTCCTACGCCCCGATCACGATGGCACCCTGGAATGGATCGGTGATACCAGTCGTGCGGCTGCCGTATCAGCTGTCACTGAGGTCAAATTGTATGTCGAACCCAAGACGCCGATAACTAGCAGAGGCGAAGACCCAGATTGCATCGGACGGGTCATCGGCGCTTCGCCCAACCGTGCTCAGACCGAGGCAATACCTTCAACGTGCCGTTGACTTAATGGACTGGTCTATCACACCCTTTCCGACCCCTGGCGGGAAGCGTTCTGCGGCCCCTACACCCGCACCGGCGCAGGCGGTGGGTAAGAAGCGATCGTTGCCAAACATTTGTGATCGGGAGCAGGAGAGGAACGGGTGATTTTTTTGACGTCAGCCTGGACAACATCAAACCGCATGTCGGGAAGCGGCCGACGATTATCTCACGGGCGCGGCTTTATTCTGCGGCGCGTTGCAGGCAGCGCCATGCGCCCCAGATCGGCCGGCTGCGACACGCATGATTGGCCTCGTCAGAGTTGTTGGTCAGCGGTATCTGCTGGCCAACGACAAAGCGTGGCAGGAGCGCGGAAGGTATGCCCTGCCGGAACGAAGCCGAGCCGAGTTGCGCCGCAATCTCGGACGGCTTCACAGCTTCACCTG
The DNA here is from genome assembly GCF_003997275.1 of Mesorhizobium sp. M6A.T.Ce.TU.002.03.1.1. Lineage (NCBI taxonomy): Bacteria > Pseudomonadati > Pseudomonadota > Alphaproteobacteria > Hyphomicrobiales > Phyllobacteriaceae > Mesorhizobium > Mesorhizobium sp. M6A.T.Ce.TU.002.03.1.1. The sequence continues at coordinate 3,828 of NZ_RZTI01000101.1, read as the reverse complement.
TTGCGTGAATCCATGAACAGAAACGGCTGCGGCAGCTCTCGGTGGTTCTGGACACGGAGAAAGGTCCACTCGCGATGGTTCCCCTTCTTGCGCGCTTCCTCGGTGCCGAGACCATCTCAGGCGGCCTGCCGATCGGAGAGCCATCGCCCGCTTTGCCTGACTTACCGGGGCGCTGGATGAGAGCGGCCGACGCAGGCGTGAGAAAGGTCCTGCGCCGCTGGCAATGCTCGCGTGCCCTACCGCATGATCCTGTTGGCTTGGCGATTCGTCAATACCAAAAGGGACAGCGCTGGCGCACTGGTTTCGCGCGAGACCGTGGCGGTACGCGCAAGACGATGATCGTGGCTTTGGCACGCAAGCTGCTGATTGCATTCTGGCGGCCTGGCACGACCGGCGAGATCCCGACTGGAGTATCCCTGCGTCCGGCATAAAGCATGGAGGAGCGTTTCGACAGGATGAGCATTGACGTCTGGCAGCTGCGAATGCGTCTGCCGAAAACGATCCGAGGTGGTGGTGATCCCGGTTCTCATATTGCTTACGATGGCGTGCTGTAGAATAAGTCTCCCAGATCAACGCGGATACGGCATCATGGTTGTCGATCGGCGACGATCAACCGCATACAAGCTTGCGGCGCGTTTAACGCGCCTAATGGCGAGCGGCGTGTCGGACGCAGCACCCGGACTAGCGGCTATGTCGTCAGCCAGCGCATCAGGAAGCACATCGAAGTGGCGTTCGGGCGGATCAAGATCGTGGCGGGCCCAAACTAGCTTCCGCGGCCGGCCGTATCGGATGGGCTTTCAGCTTCGCAGCTGCCGGCTACAATCTGGTACAATGCCGGAGACCGGCTGATGGCTAAGGTTCCCGGCTCGCCAAAGCCTTTGCCGGCCGCGGCCCATCGTCGAGATGTTTGGGATAATGGCTTCCTCGACATTCAAGGGCTCGGAGGATGGCGAGATCGCCTCCGGCGCACTCAAGGGCTTGCTCGATGTCAGATATGACACGCCGCGCTGGCTCAGCCTGCGCGAGTCCTCGTGGGGAGGGCATGCTGAGAATGACCCAGCCTCTCCGCGGCTGCCGCCTCCGGTTTACTAGGGTCGCTTGAACTCGCAATCTTCGATTTTAGTCGAGACATGACGCCATCAGCGATGACAGGTTGCAAAGATTCCCTCAAATAAGTTCACAAAGTCTTCACGACCGCAAAGCGCCATCGATGCTAGGTCTCACCCGAGACGAGGCAAGGCTTGAACCGCCGCACCGCATAGGTTGGGAGACAGACATGGCAACAAGAGCGCTCATCCTGATTGAAGGAACGAGGTACAATGGTCCGCTTTACATCAACGCGGCCCGACGTCTTGGCCTTCATCCAATTTCGTTGTCGGCTGATCCAGCTCGTTACGACTATCATGCGCCGGAAGAGATTGAAACAATCCGTGTCGATACAGACAACCTTGATGCCCTGATTCGCGAATGTGCGCGCCTGCAGGCGACTTACGAGATTGCCGGCATTACGACCGCTGAGGAGGAGGTCTATGCGACAGTGGGCAAGCTCTGCCGGCATTTCGATCTGCCGGGGCCGAACCCCGAATCCGTTGAACGGTGCTGCGACAAATTCGTTCAGCGTCAGCTCCTTGCGGAGGCCGGCGTCGCAATACCAGCCTATCGCGCCGCAGCGAATCCGACGGAGATTGAACGCTTTGCCGCGAAGATTGGCCTGCCGGTGATTCTCAAGCCAGCCGTAGGCAGCGGCAGCAGCGGTGTCCGATTGTGCCGCAACGTCGACGAGCTAGCCGAACATACGACCTATCTGCTAGACGGGGAGTATATATGGCGGTCTTCGCCGCGGATACTCGTCGAACAATTCGCACAGGGCCCTACCTACAGCGCTGAGATAATGGGAAGTGAGATAATTGGGATTGCCGCCATTAACTGGGGCCCTCCACCACACTTCGTCGCTCGGGAATGCATCTATCCGGCCCTTCTGACAGACGACGAGTACCGGCGTATCATCGACGCATCGCGGAGCTGTTTGCGAGCTCTCGGCCTTGGCTGGGGTCCAACCAATATTGAATTTAAGTGGACGAAACTTGGCCCTCTCGTCATTGAAGTCAATCCACGCCTTGCGGGTGGGACCATTCCTCGACTGGTTCAGCTGGCTTACGGTGTCGATCTCATTACCGAGCACATCAAACTTGTCATCGGCGACGAATGGGATTTGCACAGAAGGCATTCGCACGTTGCGGCCGCTCGGAAACTAGTTGCTGATCGCGATGGCATCCTCGATCGGATCGATGGCGATAGCCTGGCGGCTGCTATTTCAGGTGTCGCCGAGGTCAAGTTGTACGTTGAGCCGAAGACGCCGATCATCAGGACGGGCGACTACCGGGACTGTCTCGGACATGTTGTGGCCGCTTCACCTAGTCGTGCTCAGACCGAGACCACACTTCACCGAGCCGTCGAACTAATTAGTTGGTCGATCGCACCGTTTTCGGCCCCTTTGCGATAGCCGCCGCTCACCTTTCCAGCATCCAGATCAACGAGGCGTTGACGGTGGTCGAAGCGGATATCGCGGTGCATGCCCTCCAGGATCCGAGTATCCGCCGTCTGATGACGTTGCCCGGCCCCGACGTAACGGTGGCTGCAAGCGTTGCCGCAGCAATCGGCGACATTCGGCGGTTCGGCGATCCACAGAGGCTTGTCGCTTATCTTGGCCTCAACCCCAGCGTGCGCAGTCCGGTGAGGGACCGGCCTATCATGGCCGCATCACGAAGCAGGGCCGCGGCCATGCGCGGGGAATGCTGGTCGAGGCGGCATGGGCGGCTGCGCGCTCGCCGGGTCCTCTGCGCGCCTTCTACAAGCGGATCGCCTCGCGTCGCGGGAAGCACATCGCGGCCGTCGCCACTGCGCGCCAGCTTGCAATGATCATCTGGCAGATGCTGAGCAAGGACGCCGACTATATCTGGGCCCGGCCAGCCTTCTCGCCCGCAAGTTCAGATCGGTCGAGCTGCGCGCCGGCCTCCCGACTAGCCATGCCAGGCGGCACCGCCTTCGACTACAACATCCCGGGCAAGCGCGCCGAAGAACGATCCCGAGTCGAAAAGGCAGAAGCTGCCTATGCAGCAGAGACTTCCCGATGGCGATCGAGGCCGAAAAGGCAGAAGGCTGTAGAAAAAGCCGCCGAATGAGAAGAAGAGGCTATTCTTACATCATCCGTCTGCATCGGCTTGCCGGGCGCAATATGATGCCATTCGACGCGGTTCTGATCCGCCCAGGCGAGGATGGCGTTCGAGGTGAACTCGCTGCCATAGCACCTGCGGAATGAAGGAGCCGCGGCGACCGAGAGAGCGGTGCGCGCAGCTTTTCGCTGCAGGCGCGCACCGCTGTCGAGGCGGCCATGGCCAGTCAAAGTTTCTCTAGAATGTGAATGTTCACGACCCATTCCGGAGAGACCGACCATGACCACTTTAGATTCTACACCCGCCGCCGTGGTGCTGGTAGCGATCGACATTGCCAAGGTGCGCAATGAAGTTCTGATCGAAGCACCGGGCCACAAGCGCCGGCGTCGCCTTTTGGTCCTCAACACTCGTGCTGAGCACGACCATTTGATCGAAGTGCTGCAGGCGTACGGCCGCCCTGTGGTCTGCGCCTTTGAGGCGACTGGGAACTATCACCGGCCGATAGCATGGCGCCTCTGCCCGCGGCGGTGAGCGTGCGCAGCCTCTGGCCGGCAGCGGACTTCAGATGAACTGCCTTGAACCAACCTGTGCGCACAATCTGTGCAATTCCCTGCGCGTCATTCCGGTCCGTCTTCACCGTCATCGCGCCCAGAGC
>NZ_RZTI01000100.1:0-21938 GCF_003997275.1 Mesorhizobium sp. M6A.T.Ce.TU.002.03.1.1 | reverse complement strand
TCCTGGCGCTGAGGGACCAAGTGGCGCCACCAACCCTTAATTTGAGCGCTCCGGATCCAGCGGGCGACGGGATCGACTTCGTCGCAAACCAAGCCCGGCCGATGGGAATGGACTACGCGATCTCCAACGGCTTCGGCTTCGGAGGCGTCAATGCCAGCGCGCTATTCCGGCGCTGGACGGACCAGCTGGCCGGCGCAAGCATCGCAGAGTCCGGTGATTGACTTCCGACCGCCTGGCAGCCCGGCGCTTGCGATCGCGGATGCTATTCGGGTGTTGCAACGCGAATCGGGCGGGTGCCGATCTTTGCCCCTGTGACGGCATCCACGGCCACCGGCTCGATTTCTTCTCCTGTCTCTGCGTCGACGTATCGCGCCAACCTGCCTTCGCCGCGGTACTGGCGTCCCCACGCACCCAGTAAGATGAGCACCGGCAAGAAATCGCGTCCGGCCGCCGTCAGCACATACTCATCGCGCGGAGGCCGCTCCGAGTAGCGCCGCTTTTCCAGAAGTCCCTCTTCCGTCAGCGTCGCCAGCCGCCGGGTCAGAATGGTGGGAGCGATGCCCAGACTTTTCCGGAATTCGTCAAAGCGCGTGAGGCCCAGGCTCGCGTCGCGAAGGATCAGCATGCTCCACGCATCGCCGACGCAGGTGAGGCCGCGGGCGATCGGGCAAAAGGCATCGGAAAGATTTTTCATGTTAATATCATTTTGATAGTGACTTAATATCGAAATGATAGTAACATCTTTTTGAAATGCAATCCAGCACAAAGAAGGAGTGACCCTCATGAACAGGACCAACCCGGAATTTAACCGTCAGAGCGCGCAACCGATGCATCATGTCGCCGCCGGCCAGCCGAGATCGGCGCCATCCAAACGGAGCCTCGCGATGATCAACCTTATTGGTGGCGTGGCGGCATTCTTCCTGGCCGCGTCCCCGTTGCATGCCGGTGAGCTGTCGGCCATGGCCGGGGAGAGTATCGATCTCGGCGGTTTTCGCGGCGTCGTACACTACACCGACGAAAATGACGGCTATCGGGTGATCGCAACGATAGCGGAAGGAGAGACCGGGATTCCCTTGCGCTTCTCAGCCACTCTCGCCGAAGGGCAGTCGGCTACGATATCCGTGCCGCGGAAATTGGGCGAGCCTGAGCAAAACCTCGAGATTTCGCGCTCCGGCGACAAGCTTACCGTCACCGAGGTGGGATCAGTGTCCAACCAGCAAACTGGGGCCATTGCCGAGTAATGGCCCTCATCGGATCGCCGGGGCGGGCGCCACATCTCCATTTGTGCGCACGCCTGCAGCCGGCAATCGAACACAAAGAAAGGAAGTGATTTCCATGAACAAGACCAATCTTGGCGTCGCCCTGGTGACGGGGGCATCCACCGGCATCGGGCACGCAACGGCCAAGGCCCTGCAGAACGCGGGCTTTCGCGTGTTCGGAACCAGCCGTCGTGCGGTGGCCGAACGATCCGACGGCGTTACCATGCTGACCTGCGACGTCACCGATGACGCGTCCGTTGCGAAACTGGTCGATGACGTGTTGGCTGAAGCCGGGCGTATCGACCTGCTCGTCAACAATGCCGGCGTCGGCCTGCTCGGAGGCGCAGAGGAGTCCTCGACCGTCCAGGCTCAGGCGCTGTTCGACGTGAACGTCTTCGGCGTTCTCCGCGTGACCAACGCAGTCCTGCCGACAATGCGCCGTCAAGGGAAGGGCAGAATCGTCAATTTGAGTTCTGTGCTGGGTTTGATCCCAGCACCCTATTCCGCGCTCTATGCGTCGACCAAACATGCCATCGAGGGCTATTCCGAATCGCTCGACCACGAACTGCGCCCTCTCGGAATTCGAGTCGTGTTGGTCGAGCCCGCCTATACCCGCACGTCATTTGAAGAAAATCTCACCAGGCCGGACCAGTTGCTTGAAATCTATGATGCTGCGCGCGCTGGCATGGATGTGATCCTGCGCAAAGCGATGGAAACAGGTGATGCTCCCGAAATTGTAGCCGGGACGGTCTTGAAAGCCGCAACCGATTCCGTTCCGAGGAGGCGCTATGCGGCGGGAAAAATGGCACGCCAGGTCAGTTTCCTGCGCCGTTTCGTCCCCGCATCCGCATTCGACAAAAGCCTGCGAAAGCAGAACGGCCTGCCGGTCTGACGTCAACGACATCCTGCTTCGGTCGAACCGGCAGGAGTCGTAGGCTCGCTTCAGGCGGCACTGATCCAGGCACGGGGGCCGCGAATGCCGGGGCATGTGCTGCCGGTGCGCTACGCGGTCATGCTGCCTCCGCGCCTCGCGCGGATGCCTTGAAGAGGTTGCCGCCGATGGCGCGCGCGGCGCCGAAATGAGAGGCTGGATCCTGCGTCTCCGAGCCGAGCAGGAGCTCGGACGTCACGACGGACGCGCCACAGTAATCGAAGATGCCATGGTCGATCTGCGTCTTCATGGCTCCGAAATAGCCGTGCCGCGCATAGGTTCGCAGGTTGGCGCCTCCGATGGCAACCAGATGAACCCGGAGGTGGCGAAGCCTCTTCACCAGTTTGGCGTCTGGGCCTTCATCGTAAGCCCAGCCATTTGCGAATACCCGATCGATCCATCCCTTGAGAAGCCCCGGCATCGACCACCAGTAGACGGGATAGACCAGCACAAGGGCATCGGCGCGATCAATCCTCGCTTGCTCGGCGGCAACGTCGGCCGCGGGCGGCGTCTCCCTGCGATGGACGGCGAGATCAGTCGCAGTGAACCTCGGATCGAAGCCTTCCGCCGCAAGGTCCGCAATTTCGAAGGAATTGCCGGGATCGGACAGGGACACACCCTCGGCGACATGCCTGGCGACGCTATGGCTGAGCGAGCTGGGATCGGGATGCGCGATAACGATGAGCGCGTGCATATCGAAAACTCCTGCTGGTTGGTTGCGGCCGAAGGGTCTAGCTTATATACTCTTAGTAAGCTACTTTTGGTATATAGCCATGTCAAGCGCCGAAATGAGTGGTCAGGCTTCCCATCCGCGACCGCGTCGCCGGCTGTCGCGAGAGGAACGGCATCGGCAACTTCTGGACGTCGCATGGCGGTTGATTGGGGAAGAAGGAACGGAAGCCCTGACGCTCGGACGGCTGGCCGAGCAGTCGGCTGTTACAAAACCCGTCGTTTACGACCATTTCGGCACGCGGTCCGGGCTGCTGGCGGCGCTCTATCGGGAATTCGACGCGCGTCAGAATGCGCTCATGGACGCCGCGCTTCAGGCGAGCGAACCGACCTTGGCGGGCAGAGCCGCGGTTATCGCGTCCTCCTATGTCGACTGCGTGCTTCTCCAAGGCCGCGAGATACCCGGTGTCATCGCTGCGCTGGCCGGTTCGCCTGAGCTTGAAAGGATCAAGCGCGACTGCGAGACGGCGTTCATCGAGAGGTGCCGGATTGCGCTTGCCCCATTCGCCGGAACTGATGCTGTCGCTTCAGCGGGCCTCTGGGCGATGCTCGGCGCAGCCGAGGCCCTGTCCTATGCTGCCGCGACCGCAGAAATCACGGCCGCGCAAGCGCGGGACGAACTCTTCGAAACAATCGTCGCAATGGTCGCCAGAAGCGCACGCCCCGGCATACGCTAGGCCGTAGACACATAACCCTTTAATCCAGTAGCGAAGTGCAAAATCCCTCAGATCAACCAGCGACGCATCACAAGGCTCCCTCCCAGAGCCCTGAATGCTCACCCGGCAAGCAGTTTTATGAGTTTACGGCCTAGGATGACACCTTGTAGATTGGACACATGGCGCTCAAACGGATGGACAACGTAGGAATCGTCGTCGATGACCTCGGAGGGACGATTGATTTCTTTCGCGAGTTCGGCCTCGAGCTCGAAGGGCGGGGCACGATCGAAGGAGAATGGGCCGGACCTGTCACTGGACTGGGCGATCAGCGCGTCGAGATTGCCATGATGCGCACGCCGGACGGCCACGGCCGGCTCGAGCTATCCCGCTTCCTCACGCCGCCTGCCGTCGCGGATCACCGCAACGCCCCGGTTAATGCTCTAGGCTATCTCCGCGTCATGTTCGCCGTGGACAACATTGACGAGACGCTTGAAAGGCTCCGCAATCGCGGCGCGCAGCTCGTAGGCGAAGTAGTCCAGTATAAAGACGCGTATCGGCTCTGCTACATCCGCGGGCCTGAAGGGCTTCTCATCGGACTCGCCCAAGAACTCAGCTGAGCGCAATACGACGACAATGACGAAGGGCGACCAATGTCAGCGTGCGTGTCTCACAAAAGTCCGTTGTTGGATTGGATTAGGACAGCGCGGGCTTGCCGAAGATCGTCTGCAGGAATTCGCCGAGCCAGCGCTTCAGATGCATGTCCCAGATCAGCCGGCCACCTAGATGATCGCGGCCGGGCTGCGCGCCGGGCAACTCGAAGCGGTGCGCGCCGCGAACGACCCAGCGCTGCATCATCGCCCGGGTCAATTCGCCATGGAACTGGATGCCCCAGGCATTGTCGCCATAACGAAAGGCCTGGTTGGGATAGGTCTCGGCCGTCGCCAGCAGCGTCGCGTCTCGCGGCAGCGAAAAGCCCTCACGGTGAAACTGGTAGACCATGTCAGGCCAGTGCATCAGCTTCCGGCCATCCTCGGTCGCCTTCAGCGGGTACCAGCCGATCTCGACCAGCCCCTCGCCATGACCCTCGACCTTGCCGCCAAGATGATTGACCAGCATCTGCGCGCCGAGGCAGATGCCGAGCAACGGCCGGTTCTCCCTGAGCGGAACTTTCAGCCAGTCGGTCTCGCGGCGGACGAAGTCGTCCTCGTCATTGGCGCTCATCGGTCCGCCGAACACCACGGTTCCGGCATGACCGTCCAGTGTTTCCGGCAAGGCGTCGCCGAGCGGCGGGCAGCGGAGATCGAGGTCGAAGCCTTCTTCGATAAGCATGTGGCCGACGCGCCCGGGGCTTGAACTCTCCTGATGCAGCACGATCAGGATTTTTGGTCTCGGCCTCGGCGTGGATGGCATGGGGATCCCGTCTATTCGTCGCTCGACGTTCCGGTGGCGCCCGGCGCTTCGGCCGCCGCCTTGCGGCGTGCCTCGACGCGGTCGCGGCGTTCGACGCCGATCAGCTCGGCGACTCGCCAGACGATATTGTCCTCAAGTTCGTGCAATTCGCCATCGGCATAGACGATTTCCCACATCAGGCCGATGAAGGCTTTTCGCGCGTCCGCATCGAGCTGGCCCTTCAACACGCTGGTGAAGGCGTAGAGGTCGATCGCCTCATTGTCGGCCCGCTCGCCAGCGGCGGCCAGCGCGTCGAGCTCGTCGCCGCTGATCGAATAGCTTTCCGCCAGCACCGCCTTGAAGCGCTCCCATTCGGCATCCTGACGCACGCCGTCGGCACTCATCACATGGTAGAGAAGGGCGGATGCGGCAACGCGCGGATCATCGGCGTTGTTGCGGGCGCTGCCACCTGCCGGCAGGTCCTTCAGAAACGACAGAACACGTTCGAACATGTGATTCTTACTTCCCATCGGCCAAAACTATCAAGCTCAGCCAGATCAAAACAATCGAAACTTGCGTGGTGATTTTTGGTCTTCGTCGTCCGGATCGACGCCGGGATCGTCGGGCAGCCGGGCCAGTTCCTCCGCCGGTTCGACAGCTTCGGCATCCGGCGGCAGCGCGGCAAAGGTCGTGGCGGTGACCGGCGCAACCTGGTCTTCGTCACTTTCCGATGCCATCGCGGTGGTCGGTCTTTCGGCCGAAACAGCGGGGTTCAGCTCGATCACATTTTCCTTTGCCGGCTTGATTGGCGCCGCAATGGTCGGCACCGTGGCATCCGCCGCGTCCTCATTACTGTCGATGAGCTGACCGAGCCGCTCCATCGGTGCCCGCCATTCGAAGGCGTCGAGCCTGCCGGTGATCGGCGACACCGGCGCCCATCGTTCGGAGACGAGGCCGTCGGCAACCCAGGCCGGATCGCGCGGTGCACGCACCGCCTTGGACAGAAGCTGCCGCACCTTGCCCTGATCGCCGGTCTCGGCCTCCTCGATGTCGGCCAGAAGCAGATAGGCGCCTTCGCGGCGATCCATGCGAATGGCTGCCTCGGCCTCCTGGCGGGCGGTCTTGTAATCTTGCGCATCGAGCGCGGCGCGCGCCACCGTCAGCGAGGATTCGGCGTGGTTCTTCTTCATCTCCTGCAGCTTCTTCGCCCGGTTCAGACGGTCGAGGACAGCATCGGCAGGCCGGGCGTGGGTGTAAAGCTCGGCGATCTCCGGATGCGGCTCGGCTTTCCACGCCGCTTCGAGGATCTTCGCGCCCTTGCGCACATCGTTCTGCCTGAACAGCAGTTTGGCTGCGACGACCGCCGCCGGCGCGAAATCCGGCCGCAGTCGATTGGCCTCGAGAGCAGCGGTTTTGGCGGCATTGGGATCGCTGTCGATCAGCGCCTGCGCCTTGGCGGTGAGCAGCACAGCGCGGCGCCGGTTGGCGGCGTCGCGCTCGATCTGGCGCGTCGATTTCTGCGCCTCGACCAATTTCAGCGCGCTGTCCCAGTCGCCGCGCCCGGTCAGGTCTTCCAGCGTCGATTCGGCGGCCCAGGCCAGCTGCGGCGCCATCGCCGCGGCGCGGCCGGCATAGTGGCGCGCCGCGTTGCGATCGCCGAGGCGTTCGGCCTCGAGATAAAGCCCGCGCAGGCCAAGCAGCCGCATTTCGGGATCGTCGAGCATGGTCTCGAACTTTTCGCGGGCGCCCTCGTGGTCGCCTTCGAGCAGCGAGGCTTGCGCCTCCAGCAGCTGGATCAACGGCTCCTGGTCAGAGCGGATCAGCTTTGCCGCTTCCTTGGTCTTCTTGCGGGCGAGTGCTCCGTCACCGGCGCCGGCGGCGATCATGCCGGTCGATAGCGCCTGATAGCCACGGTCGCGGCGGCGCACGCGGAAATAGCGCGAGATGGTGTAGGGGCTGTTCCACAGTGACTTGATCAGCCACCAGACGATCATCACCGCGGCAACCACGGCGACGACCGCCACCGCCGCCACCATCAGGCTGACCTGATACTGATAGCCGCTGAAGGTGACGACCATCTCGCCCGGCCGGTCGGCCAGCCAGGCGAAACCCAGCCCGAGCGCGAAAACGACGGCGAGGAAAAGCAGAATGCGAATCATCGGGTTTTCCTCACGCCTTCATCGCACCAGCGATCAACGCGTCGACCTGTGTCTCGACCTCGATCCGCGCCTTCAGTTTGCCGGCAAAGTCGGCGCCGGCGGCCTTCACCGCCTCGGGCAGTGTATCGTATTCACTGAGCGCCTTGGCGTAGTCGCCCTGGCTGACCGCCACCTCCATGCGCGCGACGGTTTCCGGTGCGCCGGCGCCTTCGACGGCACCGATCGGCCTGACTTTGACCAGTGATTCGGCGCTCGACAAAAGGTTCTGCAGGAAGCCGGCATTCTGGTCGACGGGCTCGGTGGCAGCGACCATGGCATTGGCCGCGGCGGGCACTTCGGCGGCGATCTCGGCACGTGTCGAAACGCCCTTTTCGGCGTAGGGACGCAAGGTTGCGATCTCCGGTGCGCCCGGTGAAATCGCCGCAAACGTTTCGAGCTCGGCGGCGAACGGCGCACCGCCGTCGACTGCTGCCTTCAGCGCCGAAGCGGCGATGGCGAGCGCGATCTTCGGCTGTCCCGCCTGTGCCTCGACCTTGCCGGAAAGCTGCGACACTGACTGTTCCAGCGCCGCAAGCCGGCCTTCCTGCGCCGATGCCGCCTCACCGGCGGATTTCACCGCCGCGTCGAGCCCGGCCAGCTTTTCGTTGAGCGGCCCGAGATCGACCGGCGCCGTATTGCCTGCCTGACCAAGGGCAGCAACAGTCGTCTCGATCTGCCTGACTTTGTCGCCAAGGGCAGCAAGCCCGGCAGTGTCGCCGGCCCCACCCTGCTCGACCGCCGATTTAAGCGCCGCGACATCCGTCTTGACCTGATCCAGGGCCGACGACAACCCGTCCACCTTGGCCGACGCATCATTGTTGCCGGCTGTGTCCTTGAGCCCGGCAATCTCGCTCTTCAGCGAAGCGATTTCGCCATTGACGCCATCGAGCGACACGCCGCCCGAACCCGGCGCGCCGAGCAGGCCGGCAAACTGCAGCCCTCCGGCGGCGGCGAGCGCGATGACGCCGCCGACAATGCCGGCAGCGATGCCGTTGATGCCGCCACGCCTCGGCTGTGCTGCCATGCCTTCATCCCCTGCCTGGGCTTCCTTCGGCGCTCCTTTGGCCCCCATCCCGCTGGCTTTGGCAGATGCGTCGTCGAAGCTGTAGTCGAAGGCCCGTTTCGCCGATGCGTCTGAGCCGGCCGGATAAGTCGGTTTGGGTCCTTCAGGACCTTTGGTGCCGCCCTCTGCCGGCTCTTCCGGACCGGCGGGCGGGGCCGCATCGGCATGTTCCCACGGCTCGATGTCGGTCTGGTCGGCATGCATGGGTTCTTCAGGCGCACCCGGCTGCGACGCGTTCGCCGCCTCCTCCGCTTTCGCCTCGTCGGTCCGCCCGTTGGCGGCATTCTCGTCGGCAACGCGCGAGACGGCCCCGGGTTCGAGCTCGATGGTCACAGGCTCGCGACGGCTTTTCGAATGCCGCATCTTCGGCGTCTTGACCATGCTTGGGCTCCGCAAAATTCGCTTCGGGATGGTTCAGAAAGGGTCTAGCACATCACCAAGCGGTGAAAAGGGGCGGCGTGATGACACGGGGTCAACGCCACGTCCGCAAAAGTTCCAGCAACGCCTCCTCGCTGGGCTCCGGCGCAACCCGGAGCTTTTCTGAGGCGACAGCCTCCAAGGCTGCGGCGATACGTCCGGACAGGACGAAAAACCATGTCTCTTCAAAAAGACCACGCAGCGCCGGCCGGCCAGCCAGGGCCTGCATCGCTGTCGCCGCCTTGGCCGAATAAAGAAGCACCGCTTCAACCGGCTGGCCGGACAGGCATGCAAGGATTGCGGCGTCCGAATGGTCCAGGGTGACTGTGTCGTAGGTCTCGATGGCGCGGACGGCGACACAAGCGGCCTTCAGCCGCGCCTCGAACGCCGGAAACCGCACGCGTCCACACAGATAGATGATCGTCTTTGCCATGAAGCCGCCGGCAAGCGCATCCGCCAGCGCCTCGGCATCGCCGGGGCCTTCGCTGACGGACAAGAATCCCGCAGCGCGGGCCGCTTCTGCCGTCCTTCTGCCGACGGCATGGCAGGGCAAAGCGGCGAGCGCCGCGATAATTTCCCTCGGCGCATGGCGCACGGCATTGGCGCTGGTGACCGCAACGGCCACGACATTGTTTGCGACCCCCTCCACGTCGACGGGCAGAGCCACCGTTTCGGTCAATGGCAGCGGGATCGGCTTAAACCCCCGGTCCTCAAGCCGCCGCATTGTGCGCGAGGCGCCCGGTTCCGGCCTCGTCACCAGGACGCGAACCATGTCAGGCCCAGCCGTCGAAGAATTTTTCGCCGGCCTTGGCCCGCACGGTCCTGGCAGCTTCGTTGCCGATGCGGGCGGCATCTTGCGCCGGGCCTTCCGCCTCGACCTCATGTGATTGCGTGCCGTCCGGCGAGATGATCAGCCCAGCGAAGAAGACGGTTCCGTTGGCGATGACCGCATGGCCGGCGATCGGCGTGCGGCACGACCCGTCGAGCGCCGCCAGGAAGGCGCGCTCGCAGGCCAGAGCCTGTCCGGTCGGCACGTCATGGATTGCCGTCAGCATCCTTTCCACATCGCGGTCGCCGATACGGCTTTCGATGCAGATGGCACCTTGCCCGGGCGCCGGCGGAAAGGTGTCGAGCGGCATCAGGTCGGTGACGACATGCTCCAGGGCAAGCCGCTTCAGCCCGGCATAGGCGAGGATGGTGCCGTCGGCGATGCCCTCGTCGAGCTTGCGCAGCCGCGTCTGCACATTGCCGCGGAACATCACCACGTCGAGGTCCGGCCGCATGCGCCGAATCAATGCCTGACGCCTGAGCGACGACGAGCCGACCTTCGCGCCCTGCGGCAGTCCGGCGATTGTCTTCGCCGCTTTGCCGACGAAAGCGTCGCGGGCATCCTCGCGCGGCAGGAAGGCGGACAGCTCCAGCCCGTCGGGCAACACCGTCGGCATGTCTTTCGACGAATGCACGGCGATGTCGATACGGCGCGCCAGCAGCGCTTCCTCGATCTCCTTGGTGAACAGCCCTTTGCCGCCGGCTTCCGACAGCGGCCGGTCCTGGATGCGGTCGCCACTGGTCGAGATGACAACCACCTCGAACGCCTCAACCGGCATGCCATGCGCGGCCATTAGCCGCGCCTGCGTTTCATGCGCCTGCGCCAGCGCCAGCGGGCTGCCGCGTGTTCCGATTTTCAAGGTTGTTTGCATGGCGCGCGGTCCGTGATAACCCGGCCAGAACATTTCAGGCGAGGGCTTTGCCGGGCCTTCTCCTACCGGGGAAAGCCCGGTTGTACAATCTTCTAGGGACAGCGACGAATTGATCCGCGTTCTGGGCATTGAGACGAGTTGCGACGAGACCGCCGCCAGCGTGGTGACGCTGGATGGCGGCGGCGCACCCAAAATCCTGTCCGATATCGTGCTCAGCCAGATCGAGGAGCATGCCGCCTTCGGCGGCGTCGTGCCGGAAATCGCCGCACGTGCCCATGTCGAGGCGCTGGACGGCATCATCGAGGCAGCGCTGGCCGATTCGGGCGTCGATCTCGCCGACATCGACGCGATCGCCGCGACCGCCGGCCCCGGCCTCGTCGGCGGGCTGATCGTCGGCCTGATGACGGCGAAAGCCATTGCCGCGGCCGCAAACAAGCCGCTGATCGCCATCAACCACCTCGAAGGCCACGCGCTGACCGCGCGGCTGACAGACGGTCTCGATTTTCCCTACCTGTTGCTGCTGGTGTCCGGCGGTCACACGCAGATCGTCGCCGTGCGTGGCGTCGGCGACTATCAGCGCTGGGCGACAACCATCGACGATGCGCTCGGCGAAGCCTTCGATAAGACGGCCAAGATGCTTGGCCTGCCCTATCCCGGCGGACCGAATGTCGAGAAGGTGGCGGCGACCGGCGACGCCACGCGCTTCGCCTTCCCGCGGCCGATGAAGGGCTCGGCGCAGCCCGATTTCTCCTTTTCCGGGTTGAAGACCGCCGTGCGCCAGGCAGCGACGGCCATCGCCCCATTGAGCGACCAGGACGTCGCCGACATCTGCGCCTCATTCCAGGCGGCAGTGGCGGATGCGCTGGATGATCGTGTTTCGAGAGCGCTGAACCGATTCCGTCAGGAGTTTCCAGGCGAGGCGAAACCTGCGCTCGTTGTCGCCGGCGGTGTCGCTGCCAACCGGACGATCAAGGCGACGCTGGAAGCCTTGTGCGAAAAAGCCGGCTTTGCTTTCGTCGCGCCGCCGCTCAAACTCTGCACCGACAATGCGGCGATGATCGCCTGGGCCGGCATCGAGCGGCTGCGCGCCGGCATCGCGGGTGAAAACACCGCCGATTTCGTGCCGCGCTCGCGCTGGCCGCTGGACAGCATCTCCGCCCCGATGGTCGGCTCGGGCCGGCGTGGAGCCAAGGCATGACCGGCGGCGAGGACAGGGCGCCAAGCGGCTGGCGCGTCGCGGTGCTTGGCGGCGGCGCCTGGGGCACGGCGCTGGCGCTGGCCATGCTGCGAGCCGGTCATTTCGTCCGCCTCTATGCGCGCGACCCGGAGACCGTCGCCGCGATCGACCGTGGCGAAAATCCGCGCTATCTGCCGGGCATCGCGCTCCAGGCCGGTATCGTGGCAACGAGCGACATCGAGGCCGCGCTCGACGGCGCCGACTGCGTGCTGGCGGTGGCGCCGGCGCAGTCGCTGCGCGCCATGCTGGCGACCGCGAAGACCCATATGCCGAAAGACGTCCCGCTGGTCCTCTGCGCCAAGGGCATCGAGCGCGACACTGGCGCGCTGCTGTCGGCGATAGTCGAAGAGATTCTGCCTGAAAACCCGGTTGCCGCCCTGTCCGGCCCGAGCTTCGCCACCGACGTTGCCAGGGGCCTGCCGACGGCCGTGGTGGTCGCGGCCCGCAACGAGGGTCTGGCGGCCGATCTTGCCGCCCGCTTCTCCGCGCAGAACCTGCGCTGCTATTCGAGCGACGATCTCATCGGCGTCGAGATCGGTGGCGCGCTGAAGAACGTCTTCGCCATTGCCGCCGGCGCGGTCACCGGCGCCGGGCTCGGCGCCAGCGCCCAGGCCGCCATGGTGACGCGCGGCTTTGTCGAATTGCGTCGCATCGGTGCTGCGTTCGGCGCCAGACCGGAAACGCTGATGGGGCTTTCCGGCCTCGGCGACCTGCTGCTCACCTGCTCGTCCGCCCAGTCGCGCAATTTCGCCTACGGGCTGGCGCTGGGGCAAGGCAAGCCGCTTGCCGGGCTGCCCTTGGCCGAAGGCGTGCCGACGGCAGCGATCGCCGCCCGCATCGCCGCCGAGCGTCGGATCGACGCGCCAATCATCACCGCCGTCGCCGCCATATTGGACGGCACGATCACCATTCGCCAGGCTGTGTCGGCGCTGATGACAAGGCCGCTGAAGACCGAAACCGATGTTTAGAGCGACGTGCGTCCGCTTGGACGCACAAAGTACGCTCTAACAACTTTGAACCTGCGCATCGTGCTTTCCGAAAATCGATTCCGATTTTCGGGCCGATGCGATAAATCTCGAACAATCCGGAGATCGAAAAATGCTGTTTGCGTTGATTTGCAAGGACAAGCCTGAAAACCTGCAGGTGCGGCTCGATACGCGGCCCGAGCATATTGCCTTCCTGGAAAGATTGAACGGCGAGAAGAAGCTGGCCTTCGCCGGTCCGTTCCTCGACGCCGACGGCAAGCCGAACGGCAGCCTCGTCGTGGTCGAGGCGCCCGATCTGGCCGCGGCACAAGCCCTGTCGGCGGCAGACCCCTACGCCAAGGCCGGGCTGTTCGAAAGCGTCGAAATCAGGCAATGGAACTGGACCTTCAACAAGCCGGCGAGCGCATGACCCCGAAAATCGGAATCGATTTTCGCTGGGGATCATGCGCAAAATCAAAGTGCTGCAGCGTCCTTTGCGCGTCTGAAAGACGCGCGGCGCTGTAGCTGATTTCCAGCCTTCAGGAGGAGCAAAAACGATGAACTACTGGCTGTTCAAATCGGAACCCTCGGTCTTCTCCTTCGAAGCGCTGAAGGCGAAGGGCAAGGCCGGCACGCAATGGGACGGCGTGCGCAACTATGCGGCGCGCAACAACATGAAGGCGATGCAGATCGGCGATCTCGGCTTCTTCTACCATTCCAACGACGGGCTCGACGTGGTCGGCATCGCCGAGGTCTGCGCGCTGGCCCATCAGGACAGCACTACCGACGATCCGCGTTGGGAATGCGTCGATATTCGCGCCGTCAAGGATATGCCGGAGCCGGTGACACTGGAACAGGCCAAAGCCAATCCCAAGCTTGCCGAGATGGCACTGGTCCGCCTCGGACGGCTTTCCGTGCAGCCGGTGACGCCGGCCGAATGGAAAGAGGTCTGCCGCATGGGCGGCCTGACGCCGGCGCCGTGACGGCGCTGGCGCCGAACAGCGCGAAAAACTTTATCCTCGACAACACGACGCTGATGGCGCCGCCGCATGTGCCGGAGATCCTGCTGCATCTGGCCGACGAGGCGCATGATCTGTGGCAGCGGACCGAGGACGAACTGGCCGAAATCGGCCTGCCACCGCCCTTCTGGGCCTTCGCCTGGGCTGGCGGCCAGGGCCTTGCCCGCTATATCCTCGACAATCCGTCTGATGTGCACGGCAAGCGCGTTCTGGACTTTGCCTCCGGTTCCGGCCTTGTCGCCATTGCCGCAGCGAAAGCCGGCGCGGCGGAGGTGATCGCCGCCGACATCGACCCGTTCTGCGCGACCGCGATCCGCCTCAACGCCGAGGCCAATAATGTCCGGATCAAATTCCTCGGCTCGGATTGCATCGGAACCAATGCGGGCTGGGATGTGGTTCTGGCCGGCGACGTCTTCTACGACAGATCCTTTGCCGACAGGCTGATGCCGTGGTTCGCAACACTGAAGTCGCGCGGCGCCGACATCCTCGTTGGCGATCCCGGCCGCTCCTATCTGCCGAAGACCGGGTTGGAACCGCTTGCCGTCTACGAAGTGGCGGTGACCCGGGCGCTGGAGGATTCCCTGGTCAAGCGCACGACCGTCTGGCGCTTTGCTTGACGACACGGCCGAACGGGCGTTCCATCACGCATCGATTTTGAGTCATGTCGTTGTCCCAAAACCGCTGGGCGCTTTTGGCGACATGCTTCCGGGGAGGGAAATCATGGATTTTTCAGCAGTGAACTGGCTGGCGGTGATCATCGCCGCCGTAGTGGCGTGGTTGTTCGGCGCTGCCTGGTACATAGGCTTGAGCAAGCCCTGGCTCAAGGCCGCCAAGCTTGATCCGGCGACCATGAGCAAATCGCCGTTGCCCTTCGTCATCAGCTTCATCGCGGAAATTGTCATGGCGCTCGTCATGTCCCTGGTCATCGGAGCGATGACCGGCGGCGAACCGAGCCTCGTTGCCGGGCTGGTCTTCGGCTTCGTCCTCTGGCTGGGATTCGTCGCCACGACGCTTTCCGTCAATCATCGTTACGAAGGTTTCGGCTGGGACCTGACCATCATAGACTGCGGCCACTGGCTTGGCGTGCTGCTCATCATTGGCGCGGTGATCGGCTGGTTTGGAACAGCGGCGGCTTGAGCTAAGGATCGATCGTCAGGTCGGCGTCTTCGCGACT
Organism: Mesorhizobium sp. M6A.T.Ce.TU.002.03.1.1; assembly: GCF_003997275.1. Taxonomy (NCBI): domain Bacteria; kingdom Pseudomonadati; phylum Pseudomonadota; class Alphaproteobacteria; order Hyphomicrobiales; family Phyllobacteriaceae; genus Mesorhizobium; species Mesorhizobium sp. M6A.T.Ce.TU.002.03.1.1. Next base: position 7,201 of record NZ_RZTI01000100.1, on the reverse strand, counting down.
TCGTCGAGAAGCCATTCGCGAAAGGCGACGATGCGCGGGTCGTGCGCCGCGCTTTTTGGATACACCAGGAAATAGGCGAATTCGGGCGCAACCTTGATGCCCAGCTCAAACGGTCGCACCAGCCTGCCCTCGGAAAGGTCGTTTGCCACCATGGCGAAATCGGCGAGCGCGACGGCATTGCCGTCGAGCGCAGCCTGTACGACATCTGAAGACGTGCCGAAGACCATCGTTCGGCTGTCGTCGAAATCGTCGACGCCCGCCGCTGCCATCCACATGCGCCAATTCGGCCATGTCACACCCTGGCGCGCCCACTCGATGTGGGCAAGCGTGTGGTGAAACAGGTCGCGCGGCTCCTTCAGCGGCGGCCCCGCCCGCAGCAACGCAGGACTGCAGACAGGAATGATGACGTTTTCGAACAGCCGGTCGGCGCAAAGTCCCGGATACTTCCCGGCACCGAAGCGGATGCCGATATCGACATCGTCGAGATCGAAATCGCGCACCTCATAGCTGATGTCGAAACGGAGCTCGATGTCGGGCTGATGCTTGCGAAACCCGTCGACGCGGCGCATCAGCCATTTTGTCGCGAACTGTGCGTCGAGGGTCACTTTCAGCAGCGCCGTTCCACGCGCCACTTTGTGCGCTCGTGAGACGGCTCGGCCAAGCAGGTCGAGCGCGTCGGTCGCGGCCTCGAACAGCACCGCGCCCGCTTCGGTCAGCCGGATGGTGCGGCTGGTGCGCGTGAACAGCACGATGCCGAGCTGATCCTCGATTTCCTTGATCTGGTGGCTGACCGCGGCCGGCGTCAGGCCGAGCTCGTCTGCGGCGCGGGTGAAATTGAGGTGCCGGGCCGCCGCTTCCAGCGTCCTCAGTGCACGGGTTCCAGGCAGCAGGCGCGCCATCAGCGCGGAATGATTTTTGGCAGGATCATTGCCCTTGATCCACAAATTAAACTTGATGATCTGGAAAAAACTACTCGTTTCCCTCTTAGATTTCAATCCGGCATGATGTGACCATCGATAAACTATCAAACCGGATTTGATGTCCGGATGGAACGGATCACGTCATGTCACACATTGCTTTGAAGTCTCCAGCTGCCGGACCAACCTGGCTGCGCGCAGCAGTTGAATGGTTCCACGACGCGAGAATCGCGATCAACCTCCCGCAAGAGCCCGGCCTGCCGCGTGAAAATGTCGAGGACCTCTCGGACCGCCAACTGCGCGACATCGGCGCCGAGCGGAAGGATGTCGCCCGCGCCATGGACCAGGAACTAGGCCGGCTCGGCCTGCTCGACATCGGCTGGCAGAAGCCGAAACGGTAGGGGAGTAAGGGAGTAGGGGAAAGAGAGCACCTACTGCCCTACTGCCCTACTGCCCTACTGCCCTACTGCCCTATCGTACCACTTTCATCACCGTCCGGTCCGACAGCAGCGGCAACAGCCGGGCCATCGTGCGTGCCGTCACCGCGACGCAGCCTTGCGTCGGCGTGAAGCCGGGGCGCGCCAGGTGGAAGAAGATCGCGCTGCCGCGCCCGCGGCGGCGCGGCGCAATGTTCCAGTCCAGCACCAGACAGGCGTCATAAAGCCGGTCGGCGCGCAGCATCCGCTCGTGGCTGGCGCCATAGGGAATCCTGACCGGGCGGTTATAGTTGCGGTCCTCAGGCACCTCGCACCAGCCGAGATCTGGGCCGATCGGCGCCATCGCCAGCCGGGTTTTGCGGCCCTCGGAAAAATGATCGTTACGGAAATATCCCGACAGGATCCGCATCGAGCCAAGCGGCGTGGCGCCGTCGCCTTCGCGCTTGCCGGCCGATATGCCGGCGCGTCCCAGCGCACATGAAAACACCAGTTTGCCAGCCTGCAGGAACCCCTGACTGGCGTGGCCGGGCCTGGCGCGCACCGTGAGAACACGGAGCCCTTTTCGCAAAAATGCGCTCGCCTCATTGCACGCGCGTTTTTTCTTGTATGATCGTGCCACGGAACAAATCACTGTGATCGGCTGTTGTGCCGGTCAGCTTCCGCATAAACAGGCAGCGGTCAACTGAATTTTCTTTTCAAAACAACGGATTGATCCATGACTTCACGCACCATTCTGATCGTCGATGACGATGACGACCTGCGCGGCACGCTCGTCGAGCAATTGTCTCTCTATGAGGAATTCGACGTCCTGCAGGAATCAACCGCCGCCAAAGGCGTCGCCACGGCCCGTGGCGGCCTCATCGATCTGCTCATCATGGATGTCGGCCTGCCCGACATGGATGGCCGGGAGGCAGTGAAGATACTGCGCAAGGGCGGCTACAAGTCGCCCATCATCATGCTGACTGGACACGACACCGATTCCGACACGATTCTCGGCCTCGAAGCCGGCGCCAACGACTATGTGACCAAGCCGTTCCGCTTCGCGGTTCTCTTGGCCCGCATCCGTGCGCAGCTTCGCCAGCATGAGCAGAGCGAAGACGCCACCTTTTCGGTCGGCCCGTACACTTTCAAGCCCAGCCAGAAGCTTCTGATCGACCAGCGCGGCGCCAAGGTGCGGCTGACCGAAAAGGAGGCCTCGATCATCAAGTATCTCTACCGCGCCGACCAGAAGGTGGTGACGCGCGACGTGCTGCTCGAGGAAGTGTGGGGCTACAATTCCGGCGTCACCACGCACACGCTGGAAACCCATGTCTATCGGCTGCGCCAGAAGATCGAGCGCGATCCTTCCAATGCGGAAATTCTTGTGACAGAAAGCGGCGGCTACAAGCTGGTTCCTTAAACATTTAATTATCCAATGAGCGGTCGGGGCGGGGCCGCTTTCGGGCACGATCCTGAGACTGGAGGTGGTTCTGGATCGGACTCGCTGATGCATCGGCCCAAAAATCGGAATCGATTTTTTGGAAAGCACGGTGCGTCGATTTCAAGCGTTTAGAGCGTCCTTTGCGCGCCCAAAGGGACGCTCGGCGCCTAAGGGAGGGATTGGACTGACCGTTCGGGGACATAGCTAGATGGCGTTGGATGACGACATCCGCATCCTGTCCACCGTGAGGCTCTTCGAGGGCTTCACGGACGAACAGTTGCGTCTGCTCGCCTTTGGCGCGGAAACCACAAGGCTGCAGGCCGACCACAAGCTTTACCGCGAGGACGACGAGGCCGATTGCGCCTATATCGTGGTCAGCGGGCGCATCGTGCTGTATCGCGAGCAGAATGGCGACCGCGTCCCGATAGGCACGGCCGGCCCCGGCACGACGCTCAGCGAACTGGCGCTGATCGCCGACACCAACCGGCTGACCAGCGCATCCGCCGAGATCGATTCGGAAGTGCTGCGGCTCAGCCGCAAGATGTTCCGCCGCATCCTGGAGGAATATCCCGATATCGCGGTCCATCTGCACCAGCGCATTTCGGAGGATTTTCAGGCAATGATCCGCCGCATCGAAGAGCTGGCGTCGCGCTTCGACGACTGAGTGAGCAACGGTAGTACGGAACTTCTGAAACGCCGGCGGGACAGAGGGGGGACGCGCTACAGGCGGCAGTCCGCACTACTCTAAATCGAAGCGCGCGATCACCGGCACATGGTCCGACGGCCGTTCCCAGCCGCGCGCCAGCCGCAGGATCTCATAGCCGGCAAAGCTCGGCACCAGATTGGGCGACGACCAGACATGGTCGAGCCGCCGGCCGCGATCCGACGCTTCCCAGTCCTGCGCGCGATAGCTCCACCAAGTGTAGAGCTTCTGCTCATAAGGCACGTTGAGCCGCATCAGGTCGACCCAGTCGCCGGCGAGCCGCATCGCCTCGAAATTTTCTGTCTCGACCGGCGTATGGCTGACCACTTTCAAGAGCTGCTTGTGCGACCAGACATCGTGCTCGAGCGGCGCGATGTTGAGGTCGCCGACCAGGATCGAGCCGGAGACCTCGTCATGCTCAGCGCGGATGGCGTTCATTTCGGCGACGAAATCCAGCTTGTGCCTGAATTTGCGGTTGATCTCCGGGTCGGGCTCGTCGCCGCCGGCCGGAACGTAGAAATTGTGCAGCAGGATCGCCTTGCCGCCGGCCCGGACGGTGACCGACAGATGCCGGCAATCCTCGATCTCGCAGAAGCGGCGCTTTTCGACGATCTCGATCGGCCGCCGGGCCACCGTCGCCACGCCGTGATAGCCCTTCTGGCCGTGGAAGGCGATGTGCTCGTAGCCGAGCTTGCGGAACGCCTTCTCGGGGAACAATTCGTCCGGAACTTTGGTTTCCTGCAGGCAGAGCACATCTGGTGCCTGTTCTCTAAGCAGGCGTTCGACGATCGGCATGCGCAGGCGGACGGAATTGATGTTCCAAGTGGCGATGGAAAAGGGCATGCACAGGATCCGGGGCAGCACATGGCCGCCAGAGGCAAACGCCTTTGGCGAGTCATGCGCCCATGAGAGAGTCGGGCCAGAACCTGCCAGCCGCGAGCCTCAAAAACAAGCCGGGCCGCGCTCGAAGCGCTGCCCGGGCTGGCACCAGGGTTCGCTGAGATTCAGGTCAGGCCGAGTCGAGAATGGCGGATTCCGAGAACCGGAGCGGAGCGTACTTAAAGTACGTGAGCACCGGAAGCGCAGGAAACCGCCGTTCGCAGGCCGGCCTCACCTGAAAAACAGCGGACCCTACCGCGACTTGGTGTTGAGCTCGCGGTTGGCCGTATAGTCGATGGCAAAAGTGTCGGGGGCGAAGCTTACGCCTTCCCTGACGTTGAAGATCATCACCGTCGTGTCCTTGCCTTGCGCGTCGGTGATCGTCCACTGGCGCAATTCGTAGGATTTCGGATCGAACATCATGGTGATCTTCGAGCTGCCGAACACGGATTTGTCGGCAAGCTGGATGGTGGTGACGTCGTTCTCTTCCTTGACGCTTTTGACGCGGCCGCCGGAGAGGTCGATCTTGGTGTCGAGGAGCAGCTTGAGCGGCGTCTTCGACAACGGGTAGAGATCGGACGTTTTCAGCCGCTTGTTGAGGATGACCACCGACCTGCCGTCGGAAATCACCCTGAAATTCGACGTCCCGTCATAGTTGAAGCGGATCTTGCCCGGCCGTTCCAGAAAGAACTTGCCGCCGGTCTGCTCGCCCTTGGGTCCGAACTGCACGAACTCGCCGGCCATCGATTTGACCGAGGAAAAATGGTCGGCGATCTTCTGCGCGGTGGCTGGCACCGCCGCTTGCGCCGACGCCAGCAACTGGACCCCGGGCACGACATTGATGGCCGCAGCACCTGCCAGGACCAGGCCGAGGCCAAGCAACTGGCGGCGGGTCGGGGCAAAATCGCTGATCGTGGCGAAAGAAGAGTTTTTCATGCCGGTCACTCTCGTCTGGTTTATCTGTTGTCGCAGTGTTTGGCCCCCCAGTTGGGCTTAAGTTTGGCGGGCGAACAGCGCTTGGTCGTTGCAACGCGCCAAAAGGTTCAAAGTTGCCGCCCGTCTAGGTTGTGGCGGGCAGGTCTGCCGGTTGTTGCCGGCCTGATCAGAACTTGTCGTCCTCCGTCGGCACCAGAATCTCGCGTTTTCCGGCATGGTTGGCCGGGCCGACAATGCCTTCCTTCTCCATCTTCTCGATGATCGAGGCGGCGCGGTTGTAGCCGATGCCGAGCCGGCGCTGGATGTAGCTGGTCGAGGCCTTGCCGTCGCGCAGCACCACCGAAACCGCCTGATCGTAGGGATCGTCGGAATCCTCGAAATTGCCGCTGCCACCGCCGCCGGAGCTACCTTTGCCCGACGGCTCGTCTTCCTCGTCGTCATCCTCGGTGATGGCGTCGAGATATTCCGGCACGCCCTGCAGCTTCAGATGCGCGACGATCTTCTCGACCTCGTCATCGGAAACGAAGGGACCGTGGACGCGCTGGATGCGGCCGCCACCGGCCATGTAAAGCATGTCGCCCATGCCGAGCAGCTGTTCGGCGCCCTGCTCGCCCAGGATGGTGCGGCTGTCGATCTTCGACGTCACCTGGAAGGAAATGCGGGTCGGGAAGTTGGCCTTGATCGTGCCGGTGATGACGTCGACCGACGGCCGCTGTGTCGCCATGATGACGTGGATGCCGGCGGCACGCGCCATCTGCGCCAGGCGCTGCACTGCGCCTTCGATGTCCTTGCCGGCGACCATCATCAGGTCGGCCATCTCATCGATGATGACGACGATGTAGGGCATCGGCTCGAGATCGAGGTTTTCCGTCTCATAAATGGCTTCGCCGGTCTGCCGGTCGAAACCGGTCTGCACGGTGCGCGAAATCTTCTCGCCTTTCTTCTCCGCCTGCTGCACCCGCGCATTGAAACCGTCGATGTTGCGGACGCCGACCTTCGACATCTTGCGGTAGCGGTCCTCCATCTCGCGCACGGTCCATTTCAGCGCCACCACCGCCTTCTTCGGGTCGGTGACGACAGGCGTCAAAAGATGCGGGATGCCGTCATAGACCGAGAGCTCCAGCATTTTCGGATCGATCATGATCAGTCGGCAGTCCTGAGGCGTCAGCCGGTAGAGCAGCGACAGGATCATGGTGTTGATGGCGACCGACTTGCCCGAACCGGTGGTGCCGGCGACCAGCACGTGCGGCATCTTGGCGATGTCGACGATGACCGCTTCGCCATTGATGGTCTTGCCGAGCGCCAGTGCCAGCTTGGCTTTGGTGGTCTCGAAATCGCGGCTGGCCATGATCTCCCTGAGATAGACGGTCTCGCGCTTGGCGTTCGGCAGCTCGATGCCGATGGCGTTGCGGCCGGGCACCACGGCGACGCGGCAGGCGATCGCGCTCATCGAGCGGGCGATGTCGTCGGACAGGCCGATGACCCGCGACGATTTGATGCCGGGCGCCGGCTCCAGCTCATAAAGCGTGACGACCGGACCGGGACGGACATGGATGATCTCGCCCTTGACGCCGAAATCCTCCAGCACGCCCTCGAGCAAGCGGGCATTCTGCTCCAGCGCGTCCTTGGACAGGCTGGCGTCGCGCACGACGTTCTTCGGCTCGGACAGGAAATGCAGCGACGGCATTTCGAATGTTTCGGAGCCGATCAGCGACGTCTGCGCTTCGCGCTGGACACGAGCGCCCGGAACGGGCCGGGGCGCCGGCGCCTCGACGCGTGTGGCCGCATCGGAGCGGAACGGCTGCACCTTCGCATTGGGCGCGGCGCGGCGCTGGCCCGCGGGCTCCGGCGCAAAATCCATGGCGTCGTCCTCGTCGAAGACATCGGCATCGTCGGGATCGAGCGAGGC